>JAQTVA010000076.1 GCA_028707055.1 Candidatus Bipolaricaulis sp.
TTCTTGGTTTTGCTCTTGCTGTTCATCGGGCGAGGGTTTGCTCTTTGACTCTTGCGACAGTCTCTTCGAGGGCAGGAGCTGCCCCGCCTCTGGCCAAAGCGTCCTGAATGAACTCGGCGAGGAACTGCTCGTGCAGGCAGGGCTCCTCTGCAGTGATGGCGGAGCAGCCTGCCTCAGAGAACTGATTCGAGAAGGCCGGAATCCTGAGCTGGAAGGAAACAGAGGCCTTCCCAATGTCATGAAGCTCCGCCAAGGTGGCGGCGTCACGAAGGCACCAGCCATCGTTCGCCAACTGCGGTAAGGCTGGAAAGACAGTTGAAGCGTCAAGCCGGTGTTTGGGCAGCGGATGCTTTGGAGCGCCTCTTGCCCAGAGAAACCTGTAGTTGGCTGACGACAAGAGCGAAGAAGAGGTAGGGTCTATCATGTATGGCACCTCGGATACTTGGCGGCAGCCACGTCTCGAATGGGGCGTCGGATGCGCGGGCTCGTCCGACGTGTGTTGCGTACATCTACTCGGTCCTGCCGGTCTGGCGTGCTGGAAACGCGCCAGCGAAAACCACAAAGCGAAACTTGCGCTTGAGATCCCCTGCCAGTTGGCGTCGTCATGTTCGCGCCGGCGCACTTCCTCCTCAGAGCTAAGTCGTGGCTCCAAGTATAGTCAGGTGGAATGGACAATGCGCTTTGCAGTGAAATCATCGGACTCAGCGGCAATTCGACACGCGCCGAGCGGGACTCCGGGACTCCCTCCTACGTGTCTGTCGAGAGCGTAGGGACGTCGGCGTCACGGATGACGCGGTGGGCCCAGCTCCCGGAGAGGAAGAACCCGAGGGCGACCGCCGCCGTGCCGAGGTTCGAGGCGAGCATCGCCCACCACACGGCGAACGGCCCGAGATGGAAGGCGAACTCGAGGATATAGACGAGGGGAACGCGCAGCGCCCACAAGCGGAACAGGTCGAAGAACATGGATGTCCCCGTGTGACCGGACCCTTGGTACGTGCCCATGATGACTTGGATGATCCCCATGAACGGGAATGCGAAGGCCACGAGAAGGAGCATGTCCGTCCCGACGGAGACGACCTCCGGATCGGAGAGAAAGACCTGCATGAGGCTGGCACGGAAGGCGAGGACGACGGCCGCAGCGACGAGCAGGATGCCGGTGGACCACGCCATCCCCGCCCAGGCGGAACGACGGGCGCGGAGCGGTTTCTCCGCCCCAAGGTTCTGCCCGACCATCGTGGCCGTCGCCTGTCCAAGCCCCATGACGGGCATCAGTGCGATCGAGGTGAAGGCGTTGCCGATGCCGAACGCGCTCAACACGGCGGTGCCGATTCGGGCGAGCGCGCCGTTCATGATCGCGAACCCGAGCGCCGTTCCGCTCTGCCCGATCGAGGCGAGGCCGCCGATGGCCACGATTCGTCGGATCAGTCCCCACCGTGGTCGAAGGTCGGGGACGCGGACGTGGACCCTCAGGCGACCGGAGAAGAGGAGGGAGAACCCGACGATGCTCATGACGGTCCGCGCGATCACCGTCGCGACGGCCGCACCGGCGATGCCCATCTTCGGGAAGGGGCCGAGTCCGAAGATGAGCACGGGGTCGAGGCCAGCATTCAAGAGGACCGAGCCGGCCATCAGCCACAGCGGGGTCACGGTGTCTCCGGAGCCGTTCAAGAGAGCTGTCACGACGAAGGTTCCGAACATTGCGGGGATCCCCGCGTAGAGGATCCGAAGGTAGATGGCGGCGGCGGCGGTCAGCGCGGGCTCCGCACCCATCAGCGCGAGGATCGGGCGCGCGGCGAAGAAGCCGGCGGCGGCCAACACGACGGAAACGACCGCGACGAAGGCCATGACCTGGCCCGCCGCGAGGTTCGCCTCGGGCGTCCGTCGGGCGCCCGTGTACTGCGCCACGAGCGCCGTTCCCGCGATCGTGACGCCGCCCCCCAGAGACAGAACGAGGAACACGAGCGGCCAGGACAGGGCAAGCGCCGCGATGCCCACGGAGCTGTGCCGCGCGAGCCAGAAGCGGTCGGTGAAGTTGTAGAGCGTCTGGAGGAGGTTCGACAGCATCAGCGGCCAGGCCAGACGCAACAGGGTGGAGGAGATGGGTCCTTCCGTCAGTTTTCTGCCCAGTGCTTCTGCGGGAACGCGAGACATGGGCGTGAGTGTACGCCGACTCGTCGGGTGAATCCGCCCCGCGCACGATCCGCCTTCTGTTCGATGCTGCCGGGTTGTTGCCAAATGTCAACAGACCGGATACGCTTGCCGCGTGACGAAGCGACCGTTTGGAGAAGTCGTACGCGAAGGGCGATTGCGCAAGGGAGTCAGCCTTCGTCGACTCTCGGCGCAGACCGGGATCGAGTTCAGCCGCTTGTCGCGAATCGAGAGCGGCACGCGGCCGGCGCCTGATCTGTCGCTCCTCCGCAAGCTTGCGCGTGCGCTCGATCTCGATCTGATGGGACTGCTTGTGTCCGCGGGGACATCGCGAGAAGTCGTCGATGATCTCCTCTGGGACGAGAGACTCCGTCTCGGGGATGCGCTCCCCGACGTGGCGGCGTACCGGCCCGGAGACTCCGCCTTGGCTCGGAAGAACACATTCCGCGTGCCGGTCGTGTCCCGTCATGGCGCGCGCTGCCATGTGCGGCTCGGACGCGAGACGCTCACGGTGTTCTCGTTCTCGACGCGGGAGGAGCTTGAGATGGAGATTCCGCCGGAGGCTGTCATCGTCTTTCCATCGGTTCCCGCGTCCGTCTTGGAGCGAAGAGAGAACGCTTTTTCAATGCGCGTCCGCAAGGTTCGCCGACTTGGGCAGATCACGAATCTCGTCCTCGAGGGGCGGGGGTTCGCGTTGAACGCGTTGGAGGCCGCCGCCGACGAGGGGACTCCGTACGGGGTGGCGGACAAGGTGCTTGTTTTCGTGCCGGCTGTGGCGATTCGAACGCAGCCGGTCCAAGAGGAGGACTAGCATGAGGAAGAGCTTGGGAGCTCTCGCGATGGTGATGGTGTTCATCAGCGTGGCGGCGGGCGCGGCGCTCTCGCCGATCTACGTGAAAGTGGGCGACGCGAGCGCCTGGGTCGCGCTCGACGGCTTCACGAAGGTGCAGGGCACCGTCGCCTATCAGGGGCCGGTGTCGGATCCGGCCGATCCAAACTGGAAAGGGGAGGCGACGTACACGGGCGTGCGGCTCGCCGATGTTCTTGCCTCGGTCGGCGACCTGCTTGCGGGCGCGCTCGTCTCGGTCATCGCCACCGACGGATACGCGAAGGTGATTCCCGCCTCCGCGTTGTCCGGCGAGACGGCGGCCGGTGAGGTCGTCTTGGCCCTCGATCGTGAGGATCCGTCCTGGGAGGGCGCTCCGATGCTCGTCTTCCTCGCCTCGGACGGGCGGTTCTCGAATGACGACATGCTGGCCACGCTCGGCGAGACGTACAGCCACTACTTCGGCGACAAGCCCTCGACGACGGGTCTCATGGTCAAGAACGTGGCCTACGTCGTCGTCGATTACGATGGCGGGGCGCTTCCCGACTTGAGCGAGGCGGTCATCGGGCAGGCGATGGAGCCCGCTCCAGACGCCACGTTGACGGTGATACGGGGGGAGTCGATCTTCACGTACACGCTCGATGAGGTTGAGGGGTTTGACACGGTCTCGGCATCCGGAACGTTCACGAACTCGGCCGGCGTCGACTACACTGCGGCGTACGTCGGCGTGCCGATGACGACGCTCATCGGCAATGTTCCAGCGGACGCGACGATCCTCGTCACGGCGTCCGATGGGTACTCGATGAACTACAAAGCGGAGATGTTCCTCGACATGTCTCTTGGAACGTGGATCCTCGCCTACAAGGAGAACGGCGCCTACATGCCGTTCGATCCGGGGTACTTCCGCATTGTGCAAGTCGGTCCGGACGTGCCGCACTTCCAGAGCTCGCTGTCCGCGCGTATGGTGGAGAAGATCGAAGTGCGCGGCGAGTACGAGCCGTACACCCTGACGGCGACCGGCGCCGTGACCCGCATCTTCCAGCGCTCGGAGCTTGAAGCAGGAATCGGCTGCCCGTGCCATACTTCCACCGTCACCGCGACCACGAAGGGGGTGTCGGCCACCTACACCGGGCTGCCTTTGTGGCGGCTCGTCGCCTACATTGACGACGAGGTGTTCCCCGCCGTCGAGGACGGCATCCACTACAACGACACGGACTTCAACGATGCGCTTCTGGCGATGGGGTACAACGTCGTCCTTACGGCGAGCGACGGGTACACCCAAACCGTGCCCCTCTCCCTGATCGCCCACGATGAGCGGTTCATCGTGGCGTTCAAGAAGGACGGGGCGTTCCTCGACCCGGCGAAGGACGGCGCGATGCGCTTCGTCTACGACGATTCGGTCGTCCTTCCGGAGGGCGTGAGCCTGAAGACGGTCAAGTTCCTCGCTTCGATCACCCTCGTCGGACCCTAGGCCGGACGTGAACCCCGCCGCTTCGGAGATGCGCCACCGGTTCGATGTCCGCGATATCGTCCTGATGGCGCTCCTCTCCGCGGTCGGCGGGGTTCTCTCGACCTACATCGGGTATCTCGGCAATCTCGTCAACCGGCTGTTCGGCGTTCCTTTCGGGGCCGGCCAACTCATCTCCGGGCTCCACATCGTCTGGCCGCTCCTCGCTCGTGCGCTCGTTGGTCGGTTCGGCGCCGGAACGCTGACTGGATTGACGAAGGGTGCCGTCGAGCTGTTCACCGGGGGGACGCACGGGGTGGTCATCCTTCTCGTGTCGGCCGTGGAGGGGCTGTTCGTCGACCTCGGACTCGGGGTGACCCGCCGTCGCGGGCTCCTCATCACCATGATCGCCGGGGCGCTGGCGAGCGCATCGAACGTGCTCGTATTCCAGGCGGTGTACTTCTCCGGCGTCTCGGCGAGCTTCCTCGCTCTCATGACGGGTGCGGCCCTCGTCTCCGGCGCCGTGTTCGGCGGCTACCTCGCGTGGGACATCGAGCGGGTGCTTGTGACGTCCCGCCTTGTCCGACCGACCGACTCCATCGAGCCGAACGGCCGGCGGACCTTCGGATGGCGCCACGCCGCGACGCTCTCCGTGGTCCTCGCTTTTCTCGCAGGGGGCGTCTACTTCTACCTCCGCGTGTACGACCCGTTCCCGACGCCCGGTGCGGCCAACGTCGCGGGGACGGTGAGCGCGCCCTACGAGTTCGTGTACGGGGAGTGGCGAGCGGAGGAGCGAACGGTTCGGACCGAGTTGCGCGGGAGTGTGACGTACGTGCCTCCCGCCGATTACACCGGAGTGCCACTCTCGCTCGTCCTCGAGCGCGCCGCCCCCTCCGAGCGCGCCTCGACGGTGCGGTTGATTGCGTCGGACGGATACGAGGCGCGTCTACCGCTCTCGAATCTCGCGGAGAACGCGGACGTCCTTCTGACCCTCGAAGGCGACAAGCTCCGGCTCGTCGCCCCGGGGTACGACGGCGCATACTGGGTCGAGCAGGTGGTGCGGATTGTCGTCGAGTGAGCGGTTCGACATCTCGATCTCCAACCTTCGCGTGCGCTACCCCGATCGAGACAGCGACGCGCTCGTCGGGTTCTCCGAAGCGATCGCCGAGGGCGAAGTCGTTGCGGTAGCCGGACCCTCGGGGTGCGGGAAGACCACGCTCTCTAGGACGCTCGCCGGGTTCATCCCGTCGATGATCCCAGCCGTCGTGACCGGCGAAGTCTGCCTCGGCGGCAACTCGATCCGCGGCGCGGCGCCCGAGGCCCTCGCAACCCGCATCGGGATGGTTCAGCAGGATCCGGACGCGCAGATCTGCACGCTCTCCGCGTGGCAGGAAGTCGCGTTCGGACCGGAGAATCTCTGCCTGCCGGCGTCCGAGGTGCGCTCCCGCGTCGAGCGGTGCTTGGCCGAACTCGGGATCGCCCACCTCAGCGATCGGATCACCACGACGCTGTCTGGAGGCGAGAAGCAACGCTTGGCGATCGCGTCGATCCTCGCTATGGAGCCGAGCGTCCTGCTCTTCGACGAGCCGACGGCCAACCTCGATCCGCGTGGGATTCAAGCTCTGTTTGCGACGCTCTCCGGCTTGGTCCACGGCGAGAAGCGGACGCTCGTGATCATCGAACATCGGATCGACGCGCTCCGCGCGCTCGCGCCGCGCGTCGTGCTGCTCGACCGGGGAAGGACCGTCTTGCGCTACCCGGCGCGGGAACGCATCGACTACGCCGACGTGGGACTGCGCGGCCAGTGGGCCGTTCCGGCTTCTCCAGGACCCGGCGGGCCGGCGCGGGTCACGGTCGATCGGGTCTCGTTCGGATATGACGAGCCGCTCTGGCGCGACCTCTCGTTCACTCTGCGCGAAGGGGAAGTCCTCGCGGTGATTGGTCCGAACGGCGGTGGAAAGACCTCGCTGCTCCGTCTCATCGCGGGGCTCGCGGCGCCGCAGACCGGGGCGATTCGTTGCGCCGCGCAGACGCGTACAGGCTTCGTGTTTCAGCATCCCCACCATCAGATCTTCGAACGGACGGTTCGGAAGGAGATGCAACTCGAGGGTCCGCGGGACGAGGAGAGCCTCGATGCCGGACTCCTCGAAGCGCGTCTCGGAGGCCTCGAGAACGCGGCTCCGTTGTCGCTCAGCCTCGGCGAGCAACGCCGCTTGACGGTCGCAACGGCGCTCGCGCGAAGCCCGAACCTTCTTCTGCTCGACGAGCCATTCATCGGCCAGGATCGGCGGAACGTTCTCTGGGTCATCTCCCGGCTGCGCGATCGGGTCGCCGCCGGTGGGACAGCCATCGTGGTCACACACGACATTCCGCTCGCCGCGGCGCTCGCCGATCGGGTCCTCTACCTCGATCGAGGAGTGTTCCTCCTCGGGTCGCCGGACGACGTCTTCCGCCGCCTGAGGGACCTTGGAGAGGGTGCGTTCACGCCGGAGGCCTGGTCATGACCCGGGCAAGAGGACTCCACCGCGCGGCTCCTCTGGCGGGATTCTTCCTCCTGCTCGCCTGGGTCGGGGTGGTCCTGGCGGTGCCGAGCCTCATCGTGGAGGGAGT
>JAQTVA010000077.1 GCA_028707055.1 Candidatus Bipolaricaulis sp.
CCGTACATGCTGGTCATCGGGGACCGCGAGCAGGAGGCGGGGGCGGCGTCGGTGCGCCTGAGGACAGAGGAGGATCTCGGAGCGAAGTCCGTCGACGAGATCATCGACCTCATCCGGCGGATGACGACGACCAAGTCGCTCGACCTGACGTGAGCGAAGTCGCTCAACCAGGCATGAGCCGTTCCTGACACAGGGTCCGGAGAGACGCCGGCCTTCGACAGCGTCAGCGAACGGCGGCCTCGAGAGCGGCTCTCTTGTCCGTCTTCTCCCACGGAAGATCGAGGTCCACACGCCCGAAGTGGCCGTAGCTCGATAGGGGCTCGTAGATCGGTCGAAGGAGATCGAAGCACTCGATGATCGCCCGCGGGCGGAAGTCGAAGACATCGAGGACCGCCTTTCGGATTCGATCGTCGGGGATCTTCCCCGTTCCGCGCGAGTCGACGTTCACGGCGAGCGGCGCGGCGCGGCCGATCGCATAGGCAATGTGGATCTCGACCTCTCCCGCCAGCCCCGCGGCAACGACGTTCTTCGCGGCGTAGCGGGCCATGTACGAGGCCGAGCGGTCGACCTTGGTGGGATCCTTTCCCGAGAAGGCGCCGCCGCCGTGCGGGCAGAATCCCCCGTATGTGTCGACAATGATCTTGCGGCCAGTGACCCCGGTGTCCGATGCCGGCCCGCCGATGACGAAGCGGCCGGAGGAGTTGATGAGGACATGGGTCCTCTCATCGAGCCAGCGTCCCATCACGGGGTGGATGATCTCCTCACGGATCCCCGCGATGAGGTCGACGTTCGAGACGTCGGGCTCATGCTGCGCGGCGATGAGGACCGTGTCGGCGCGCACCGGTGTCTTCCCGTCGTACTCAATCGTTACCTGCGACTTTCCGTCCGGACGCAGGAACGGCAGAGTCCCCGCTTTCCTCGCAGCGGCCAAGCGGCGTGTGAGAGCGTGGGCGAGATGGATCGGCAGCGGCATCAGGGTCTCGGTGTCCGAGCGGGCGTAGCCGAAGACGATTCCCTGATCCCCGGCGCCGACGGCGTCGTACGGATCCTTGGAGTGGTCTTCGCGTTTTTCGGTCGGACGTTCGACGGCGTCGGCGATGTCGGGCGATTGGCCCTTGATGGCGGAGAGGACTGCGCAGTCCTGGAAGTGGAACCCGAGTTCCGGTCGGTCGTAGCCGATGCGCGAGAGCACACCGCGAACGAGGGACGGGACGTCGATGTACGTCTTCGTAGTGATCTCCCCGCCGACGACGACGAGCCCCGTCGTCAGAAAGGTCTCGCACGCGACGTGAGCCCTCGGATCGTCACGCAGGATGGCGTCGAGCACGGCGTCGGAGACGCAATCCGCGACCTTATCGGGATGGCCTTCCGTCACGGACTCCGACGTGAGATAGACTGTGGCCATGGCGTTTCCCCCTTCGTTGCGCGGCTAAGCGTAGTCGCCGCCAGAACGGCCCGCAACTCATGCGGCCTGTCGACCGCGCCCAGGAGAAGGAGGTCGATGTACCGACTCCATCTTGCCTACGGGAGAGCGGCCGTCGCGATCGACGCCGTGCCGGACGCAGACCGTGACACGGCCTGCGCCGCCGTCGAGTGACGGCGCTTGGGCGAGCCGCCGAGTAGACCGCCCCGCTCCGCCTCAGTACCGTGAAGAGGGCCGACCGGCGACGCGGGCGGAAGAAGGGAGGCGGACATGGGACTGATCGACGAGGCCGTGGCGCTCGAGAGAAAGGCAGAAGCAGCGTACCGTCTGGCAGCGGCGGCAACCCCTGATTCTGGGGCGCGGACGATTCTCCTCCTCTTGGCCGATGCCGAGGCGGAGCATGTCGTGGCGCTCAGGGGCAGGAAGGACGTCGCGGATCTGGGCGGCCGGAACCTGATCGAAGCCGCACGGACGTGGGTTCGCGGCGCGGTGGAGGGCGGTGGGGCTCTTTCCTCGGATGCGGGCCTGCTTCCCGCGCTCCGCCGAGCCATGGACAGCGAACGGGCGACCGAGGCGTTCTACCGTATCCAAGGAGCGACCGCCGGCGAGGCGCGTGTCCGCGCCCTCTTCGCCTCGTTGGCCGATGCCGAGGCCGACCACTACCGGTTCGTGAGTTCGCTGGTCGAGTACTTCAATCGACCGAACGAGTGGGTCGAGGCGGCCGAGTTCGGACTGCGACCGGCGTACTAACCCTCCCAGTCGAGGAGGCGCATCTCTCCTCGGAGGGCGCGAAGCGCGGTCGCATCCTGCGACACTTCGAGGCACCCCTCGTACTCACCTGTAGCCGAGCGGACGGCGATGTACTGGATGACGACGAAACGGCCGTCGAGTTCGAGCCAGAACTGAGCCTGGCTTCTTCTCCCCGTCTTGAAGGCCTCGAGGATCTTGCGCACGGTCGACACGCTCTTCTCTGGGTGGCACTTCAAGACGTTCCGCCCGATGACCGCCGGCGTGCGCTTGAAGATGCGGGACGGGCTCTCGGAGTAGTAGCGGATGAAGCCATCCGCGTCGACGAACGAGACGTCGATCGGAAGGTGTGTCAGGAGAGCGTCCAACTGCTCGAGGGACAGGCTTCCTGTGGAGAGCGTGAGGTCTTTCATGATCTGGTTTCTCCTTCTCTAGAGGTACGCCGAGAGCCCAAGCAGGAGATGGAACGTCGCGAGGAGAGCCGTCAGGATCCCCAGGCCTCGATGTACGGAGACCGGGACGCGGCGGAGCGGTTTCACATGGCGCTTCAAGCTCGCAAGCGCCGCGGTCACGAGCAAGAGAAAGTACGTGGCGAACCCCACCCAGACAACGACAGGGAACGGTCCCCAGGCCGTTCCGTAGGCAACAGAGCGCAGGAAATCCACCGACAAGCCTCCTTTCTCTTCGCGTCGTCAGAGGTGCTCTCGGGCCTCGCCTACTCCCGTCGCGTTGGCCGCCGCCGTGGCGTCCACGCTTGCGGCTCCGCCCATCGTCCATGCTTGCGGCTCCGCCCATCGTCCACGCTTGCGGCTCCGCCCATCGTCCATGTTTGCGGCGCGGCCCACTCACACCGCGTTTGCCGCCCGGCCCACTCACCTCGCGTTTGCCGCCGCCCCATCGCACAACGTCCATTTGCGGCCCGCACTCCGACCATTTGCGGCCCGCACTCCGACCATTGGCGGCCCGCACTCCGACCATTTGCGGCCCGCACTCCGACCATTTGCGGCCCGCACTCCGTCTACTGGCGGCCCGCACTCCGTCCATTTGCGGCACCGTCCGCGTTTGGCGCTCGGCCCACTCACACCGCGTTTGCCGCCGGGCCCTGAACCTCAAACCGATTCCACGAAACCACCGCCTCGAGTGGCTTGCGATCTCGCGGCCCCAGCTCGGTCGCCCGGTGCTTATCGGAGAGCATTGCCGGATCCCCCGGCCGCCCGACGATCACGAGAGTGATCACAGTGTAGTCGGCAGGAATCCCGAGTGCGACCTTGACCTCTTCGGGCTTGTAGCCGCCGATTGGGTGGGCGATGAGCCCCATGGCCGTCGCCTGGATCATCAGGTTTCCCACGGCCATCCCGCAGCCGAAGAGGAAGTAGTCGCGGCGATCGGAGAGCGTGCAGTCGAGGTCCCGTCGGGACGCGACGGCGAGGATCACCGGGGCCGGCTTGGCCCAGTAATTGCCCCCCGGCAGTGCGGCCTTCACCCTCTCGAGCCTGTCGGGAGCATCGACGGCGACAAACCGCCACGGCTGGCTGTTGTTGCACGACGGGGCGAGATGGGCGGCGCGGAGCAAGAGCGCGACTTCATCACGGGAGACGGGGACCGTCGACAACGCTCTCTTGGCTCGTCTCTTCTCGATGGCCGGTACGAGGTTCGTCATGCGAGTCTCTCGCCCGCTACAGCTTCAGCGAGCCTTCCCACAGCCCGTGGATGTTGCAGTACTCGACGGCGACGAGGTCGGTCAGTCCTTCCAGGTTCGCGTGCGTGACCACCGTCGGCTTGCCGTAGGTTGGACCGAGGTCGAACGTCGCGATGTGCACAGCGACGCCGTTCTTCACGCCGAACAGGGCGATCCACTTGATGTGGTGTTCCACCGTGTTCGGATGCGCGACCTCCTTCCCCACGCTGACCTTCACTGCGCTCTCGCCGCACTCCTTGCAGCTCACCCGTTCGATGACCGGAACGTGCTTCTCTTTCCCTTCTTGTGCTCCACCCTTCACCAGACTTGCGAGATTCATGGTCTCTCTCCTTTGCCGTCGCCTTAGAATGCTCTGAACAGGTCGCGTTTCGCGGCGCACACGGGACAGAACTCCGGCGCGCTCCCTTCCACCGTATACCCACACACCGGGCAGATGAAGATCGTCCCGAGGGTGAGGTCCTTCGTCGTGGCGATCGTCGCCTTGGCGTCGGCGTACATCCGCTCGTGGATCTTCTCCGCCTCGAGCGCATAGTGGGTCGAGCGGACGGCCCCCTTCTCGCTCTGCAATTCGGCGACGTGGTTGTAGACGGGGTACATCTCCGTGACCTCGAAGTGTTCGCCCTCGATGCACGTCTCGAGGTTCCCCGGGGTGTCCGCGAGCTTCCCGAGCTCTCGGAAGTGGTTCGCCGCGTGGACCTGCTCGGCGTACGCGATCGCCCGGAACAGGCGGGCCAGGTTCGGCCGTCCCTCCTTCTCCGCCTTCTCGGAGAAGATGACGTACTTCATGTGGGCCATGCTCTCACCAGCAAACGCGGCCTCGAGGAACTCCTTTGTCATTGCATGCATGCTTCCTCCCATCACAGTTCTCGCAACGTCTTCATCTGCTCCTCGAGATCGGGAAGCTCCTTGAGCGGATAGACCTTCGCGAATCGAACGATTCCTTTCTCGTCGAGGATGACGGCGGCGCGCTCGGAGAAGCCTTGCTTCTCGCGGAAGATGCCGAGCGCTGCGGCCGCTCGGCCGTGGGGCCAGAAGTCCGACAGCAGACGGGTCCTCTCGATCCCGATCGCCTCGGCCCAGGCCTTCTTGCACGGTACCGGGTCGACGCTGATGCCGAGCGGCACCGTGCCAAGGCGCGTGAAGTCGGTCGCTCTCGCCTCGAGCGCCTGCATCTGAAGGCGACAGACCTCCGTCCAAGCGAGCGGGTGGAACGAGAGAAGGACGCGCTTCCCTTGGAGCGCGGTCAGGTTCACAAGATCCCCATCCTGATCCTTCAGCGCCATTGGCGGCGCCGCGGTCCCGACGCGGACGATCTCCATGCGACCTCCTTTGTCCTTCTAGTCCTTGTTCACGACGAACGCGGCGAGGCGGGCGTCGATTGCGGCGCGCTCCGTGCGCGGCAAGCGAGCGAGCGGCCCGTCGCCGACGCGAGCCCGGTACGACTCGGCGAACACAGGTCTCGCCGCGACTTCGTAGAGCACCCCCACGGGAAACCGGTCCGGAGTGTCGAGGGCGAGGCTCACGGCGGCGCCTCGGTCCGTCGCGTCATGGTCGGCCGGCACGGGGACGACGCGCTCGCGGTACCAGGCGAGCGGGTGCTGCCCCCACGTGATGCACGGCTGGATCACGTCGACGAACGACAGCCCGGGGTGGGCGATCGCGCGCGCGAGGAGGATCGACAGGCCTTCGAGGTCCCCTGCGAAGCCTCGCGCGACGAATGTGCAGCCGTGGACGACGGCGGTGGCCAGTATCTGAGCGGGCTCGATCTCCACTCCATCGAATTGCAGGCGCGTCGGCTCTCCTCGCGGCGTCGTCGGTGACGCCTGCCCCTTGGTCAGGGCGTAGATGCGGTTGTCGTGCACGATCACCGTGATGTCGGGGTTGCGGCGGAACGCGTGCAGAAGATGGTTGCCGCCCTCGCCATACAGGTCCCCGTCTCCCGATGTCACGATCGTCGTGAGCGCCGGATTCGCAACGTGGATCCCGATGGCGGCCGGAATCGCCCGACCGTGAAGGCCGTTCCACGCGTGGCAGCGCAGGTAGTGGGGCAGTTTCGCCGCTTGTCCGATCCCCGACACAAGGCACACCTCGTGCGGCGCGCGCCCCAGGGTGACGAGCGCGCGTTCGAGAGCCCTCAGAATCCCGTAGTTCGGGCAGCCGGGGCACCACTGGTTCTCGATCGGATTGTGGTCGTCGTGGGTTGTCGTCACGCGAGAGCCTCCACAATCGTCGCCGCGTCGAGCGGCAAACCATCGTACCGACCGACTCGCCCTTCGATCCGAAGACCGCTGTCGCTCCCCAAGAGGCGGGCAAGCTGGCCGGTCGCATTCCCCTCGACCGTCCAGTAGTCGACATCGTCGCGCCACGCGATCTCCGGCAATGGCCACAGCTCCGTGAAGTGGAGCGCTCCGACCCGGCGGCCGGCCCGGCGCAGGCGAGCCACCGCCTCGTCGATCGCTCCTTTCGTCGATCCCCAGCCAAGGAGAATCGTCTCCGCATCCTCATCCCGCTGGTGCGAGGGCTGCGCGATCTCGCCTCGAAGCCTGCGACCCTTCTCGAGCCGCTTCTCGACCATCGACGGGCGCACGCTCCGAACATCCTCGGTGATGTGTCCCTCCTCGGTGTGCTCGTCGCTGTCGAGGTACACGAGGTTGTTCGCTTGACCGAGATAGAGGCGCGGCGAGACGCCGTCCTCGGTCAGCGCGTACCGCCGGTATTCGCCCTCGATCGCATTCGGATCGGCGAGGTGGGCATCAGGGATCTCGCTCGGAAGCGACAACGACGGAAGCGAGAAACGCGAGTCGGCGAGGAACTGGTCCGAGAGCACGATCGCGGGGATCTGGTATCGGTCGGCAAGATCGAACGCGCGGAGCGTCTTCTGGATCGCGTCCTGGGGATCCGCGGGGGCGAGGACGAGGCGCGGCGTCTCTCCGTGTCCGGCGTGGATCGCGAACAGGAGATCCTCCTGCGCGGTCCTCGTCGGGAGACCGGTCGCGGGACCCGGGCGCTGGCCGAGCACGACGACGATCGGCGTCTCGATCATCCCGGCGAGGCTGATCGACTCGACCATCAGCGCGAATCCTCCGCCCGAGGTGGCCGTCATCGCGCGGGCGCCGGCGGCGCTTGCCCCGAGGGCCATCTCGATGGCCGC
>JAQTVA010000078.1 GCA_028707055.1 Candidatus Bipolaricaulis sp.
CAACGATACGTCGACCTTCGTTACGCCGGCCAGGAACACACGGTGCTCACGCCCGTCGTCGATGGGGAGGCTCTCGATCGGCTCCTCGAGAGGTTCCACACCCTGCACGAGCGGGCGTATGCCTTCCGCCTGCCGGACGCTGTGGAGGTTGTGAACTACCACGTCGCGGCGTGGGGGGCCGTGCGCAAGCCGTCGCTGCGCAAGGCGCCGGCCGCGGCGGCATCGCTTGCAGGGGCCGAGAAGGGAGAGCGTCGCGTCGCGTTCGAGGGTCTCGGTTGGGTGACCGCCCGCGTCTTCGAGAGAGACCGGCTTCCGATCGAGAGACCCATCGCGGGCCCCGCCGTCGTCGAAGAGCCCGCCTCGACGACCGTTGTGCTCCCCGGCCAATCGTTCCGCCAGAACCGGTTCGGACACCTGATCCTCGAAGAGGAGACCACGCCATGACCTCCCACCCTGTCGACCCCTTCACCGTCGAAGTGATCAAGCGCGCTCTCGTCTCTGCGGCGGAGCAGATGTTCGTGGCCCTCGGACGGACCGCCAAGAGCTCCGTCATCTATGAGGTCCTGGACTATGGATGCGCCGTCGTCGACCGCGAGGGGCGGATGGTGGCCCAGGCAAACGGGATCCCGCCGTTCATCGGCGTCCTCACGGATGCCGTTCGCGACGTCCTGGCCAAGTTCCGCGGGCGAATCCGGCCGGGCGACGTGTTCATGACCAACGACCCGTACATGGGCGGAGCCACTCACCAGAACGACGTCGTCCTGGTCGCGCCGGTGTTCTTCGAGGGCGAGCTGGTCCTCTTCGCGGCCAGCAAGGCGCACTGGAACGACGTCGGGGGCAAGGACCCGGGAAGCTGGTCGCCGAGCGCTACGGACATCTACCAGGAGGGGATTCAGTTCCCCGTCGTGCGCCTCGTCGACGCCGGTGAGGAGGTCGAGGACATCGTCCAGATCGTGGCGCGCAACGTTCGCGCGCCGGGACTGACGCTCGGCGACATGCGGGCGCAGGCGGCGTCCCTTCAGGTGGCGGCGCGCCGCATCGGCGAGCTGTGCGGCAAGTTCGGTGTACCCACCGTTCTCGAGGCGATCGACCTCTCCCTGGAGCAGGGGCGGCGTCACGCCCTCGCCGAGCTGCGGTCCCTACCGCACGGGACGTACGAGGCCGAGGAGTTCATCGACGACGACGGCCTGGGAGGCGATCCCGTCCCCGTGCGCGTTCGCGTGACGTTGAGCGACGACGAGTTCGTCGTCGACTTCACCGGAACGGGCCGCACCTGCGCCGGCCCGATCAACTGCCCACTGTCCGTCCTGATCAGCACGGTGAAGTTCGCGTACCAGAGCGTCCTCTCCCCGCACGCGACGCCCAACGAGGGGTTCTTTGCGCCCCTCCGCATCGTGGTTCCCGAGGACACGGTCTTCAATCCCAAGCGGCCGGCCCCGGTCAGCACGTACTGGGAGGCGGACGCCTACGCGGGCGACGTGATCTGGAAAGCCCTTGCCGCCGTTCTGCCCGACCGGATCCCCGCGGGCCACTTCTTGTCAGTCTGCGGCACGACCGTGAGCGGGATCTCCGATGCGACGGGGGAGTGGTTCTTCTCCGTCGAGCCGAACGCGGGGGGATGGGGCGCCGCCGTGAAGAAGGACGGCGAGAGCGCCCTCGTCTGCACGGCCGACGGCGAAACGTACATTCTCTCGGCCGAGGTCGCCGAGACGCGCTACCCGTTCCTCGTAGAGCAGTTTGCGCTCGACGCGGCCGACGCGGGGCACGGAGCCCGGCGTGGCGGCTTGGGGATTGTCAAGGACTACCGCATACGGAACTCCCGTGCCTCCGTGACCGCAAGCTTCGGCCGCCACCTCTACCCACCGTGGGGGCTTGCCGGCGGAGGCGATGGATCCCCCAACCGCGTCGAGGTTCACTATCCCGACGGGCGAGTTGATGGCCGCGGGCGGTTTTCAGGCGAGATCGTCCCGACCGGCACGCTGGTGCGATTCATCACGGGGAGCGGCGGCGGGTACGGCGACCCGATGGCGCGCCCCGCGGAGGACGTGCTTCGCGACGTCGAGAATGGGTACGTATCCCCGAAGGCTGCGGAGTCGGTCTACGGCGTCGTGCTGCGGGGGAATCCGCTCTCCGTCGATGCGCTCGCTACGGAACGACGACGAGCCAAGCGGCGACCCGACCCGAGCTAGTCAGCCGATGCGCGGCTCGCCGAGGGGCCGCCTTACGGGCAATCCTCGTCAAGCTCGTCAGCGACCCACTCCAGCCCGAGCTCCTGGAGCTTTCCGCGCGTAGGGCGCCCGCGGCGATCCCAGCCGGCGAGCCGGTAGTAGGAGGCCCGTTGCCGTTTCCACGCCTGCGTGGAGATCGTGACACCGTGCGTGGGTCCGCCTTGCAGAGGAACGCCGAGCTTTGCGGGCTTCGTGTCGCCTTCCGCTCCGCATCCCTCGCGGGCGTTGTACGCTCGCAACAGGTTCAGTCGCCGCTCTCCGGTCTTCATCAGCTCCCACAGGGTGTACTCCCAGCCCGTCACCGCCCGGATCGCCTCCACGAGCTGCGCGGGGCTGTACAACTGGAACGAGGGGCCGAACACGAACTGGCAGACGCAGGCAGCGTCCGTGGCGCTGTAGAAGTACTGCGTGTACAGCACGTAGCGCAGCTTCTCCGTGTTCATGGCCTCGATGGGTTGGGGGTCGACCAGGCCGAGCTGTGCTGCGCGGTCGGCGTACGCCGTCGAGTAGAACGGGTCATGCTCGTGCGACTGGTGGTCTGCGCCAAACGGGTTGACGGAGTACATAAGCCCAAGACTGGGCTTGTGCTGCGGCATGTGGGCGGGGAATTCGTGGCTCTTGACGGCCACGACGAGGTCCTGCCCCACGTTCAGCATCTCGGCCGCGCGCGCTGATCCCTCGCCCAGGATTCGCCCGAGGCCCTCCCGCTTCGCGATTCTCTCGACCATCACGACCATCGCTTCCGCGTTCCCGAAGCGAAGGTCGATGCCGTCGGTCTCCGCTCGCGTGAGAAGTCCCCGCTCGAAGCAGTCCATGGCCCAGGCGATCGTCGCGCCGCAGCTGATGGTGTCCATTCCGTGCATGTTGCACAGGGCGTTGGCCCGGCAGACGGCGGCCAAGTCGGACACCCCGCAGTAGGAGCCGAGCGCAGCCAGCGTCTCGTACTCGGGACCCCCGTACCGGGGGTCGGTGCGGAACGGACCCTCAGCGATCTCCACGACGCGCTTGCAGCGGATGGCGCATCCGTAGCAGGTGTCCCGGCCCTTCAGAACGGTCTTGGCCATCGTCTCGCCGGAGATCGCCTGGGCGCCTTCGAAGACGCCACTCGTCCAATTGCGCGTCGGGAGTCCGCCTTCCTCGTTCAAGATGAGCAACCCCTCTGCGGTTCCGAGCTTGCTCAGCCCCGCGACCCGGTCTAGGTTTTCGACGCCCCAGCGAGCGAGCGCCTTGACCGCCTCCGGGGACGCCGCCTCGGGGTAGCGATGACCGCGAACTGCGATCGCCTTCAGGTTCTTGGACGCCATGACGGTTCCCATGCCCGTGCGTCCGTTGGCCCGGTTGGCGAGGTTGATGAGCGAGGAGAACACCACGCCCTTCTCGGCGGCTGGACCGCACGAGAGAACGTGGATCCGAGCGTCACCCAGCTCCCGTCGAATCTCGTCCTCGACCTCACCCGTGACCGAGCCCCACAGCCCCGCGGCGTCTCGCAGTTCGGCGTGTCCATCGGAGATCCAAAGGTAGACCGGGCGCGCAGACGCTCCGTGGATGACGATGCCGTCGAAGCCCGCCGCCTTCAGCTCCGCCGGCCAGAAGCCGCCTGCCTGCGAGTCGCCCACCAGCCCGGTCACTGGAGACTTCGCGCTGGCGGCGACCCGGGATTGCCCGGAAAAGGGCGCGCCGGTCGTCACACCCACCATCAGCGACAGCGTGTTCTCCGGCCCGAGAGGATCGGCCCCCCGCGGGGTGTGCTTCAGGAGGAAGTAGCACCCCATCGCGCTCCCGCCCAGGTAGGCGCGGTAAAACGCATCTTCTGGCGCCTCGACGGTCATCACCCCACTGTCCAGGTGGACGTGGAGTATCTTTCCCCAGTACCCGTACGCCATGGAGCACCACCCTCCAAGTCCCCACGGAGCGTCTCCGGGTTCGCCCCGAAACGAGGACGGAACCGGCAGAGGGCCCCGCGCCTCTGGCCCGAGCGGTCCTACTCCACCTCGTCGAGGAGGCGCCGGATCGCTTCCTTCTCTTTCTCGGCCAGCGGCAGCCGCGGATGCGTCGAGGTTCCGCCGCACAGCCCGAGCTGGTCGAGCGCGTACTTCACGGTCTGGTGCATCTTGCCGGCCCTTTCCAGGTGGCGGAGCGCCGGGAGCAGCCTCTTGTACACCGCCCAACCCGCGTCCAGCTCCTTTCGCTCGGCCATCAGCTCGAACAAGCGGACCGACAGGCGCGGAGCGAAGTTCCCGACGACGCAGATCCACCCCTTCGCTCCCACGGCGAACGATTCGAAGGCCAGGTCTTCCCACCCACAGAATACCGTCATCCGGTCTTCCGTGAGCGTTCGGATCTCCCCAATTCGACGCACGTCGCCGCTGCTTTCCTTGATGTGGGTCACGTTCTTCAGTCTGGACAGGGCAGCCACCGTCGCCGGCTGGATATCGACCTTGGAAGTCCACGGATTGTTGTAGACCATGATGGGCAGGTCCACGGCATCGGAGATCCTCTCGTAGTGGTACACGATCTCCTCGGGAGTCGGCAGGTAGTACCACGGGGGGATGACGAGCGCTCCTGCGGCTCCGAGGTCCTTGGACTGCGCGACGTACTCGATCGTCTTCTCCGTGGTCTCCGCAGAGGACCCCAGAAGAACCGGAATCTTCCCGCTCGCCGCATCGATGACCGTTTGTCCGACCCGTCGCTTCTGCTCGTCGTTCAGGCTGGCGAACTCGCCCGTGCTTCCCAGCGCCACAACGCCGTGAACGCCCTGGCCGGCGAGCCACTCGACGTTCCTCGCCATGCCTTCGTACTCGATGCCGCCCGTCTCGTCGAACGGAGTGGTGAGGACGACGTACACCCCATAGATTCTCTGCAACTCGGCCTCCTTAATGTGATGCCGACTTCTCCGCGCCGTCATCAAAACGCTCCAACCGCAGGGGATCCACCGACATGGCGGTCATGCGGCCCGTGATCATCTCGGACAGCAACCGGCCCGTGATCGGGGCCAGCCCGATTCCATCTCCCTCGTGGCCCGCCGCGATGTACAAGCCAGGGATGGAGGCCACGGCTGACACGATCGGGTAGTGATCGGGCGTCCACGGCCGGAGCCCGGCGTAGGAGTGAATGACCTTCATGTTCCGCAACGATGGGAAGAAGCGAAGCGCCCGTTTGGCGAGCAGTCGGAGCACCTCGAGGTCGCACTGCGTATCGAAGCCGACGAACTGCCGGCTCGACCCGATCAGGAAGTTCCCGTGCCCGGTGGGTTCATAGACCATGGCGACGCCGCTCTCTTCCATCGCCGGCTCGACGCCCCGCACGCCCTTCTGTCCGAACTTCGCCATCAGGTACCCGAACTCCTGCAGCTTCCTCCGGCCGAGGTCAGGGGTTCGCTCGCCGACGAGGATGTGTCCCTTACGGGGCTGGATGGGGACGTCGAGCCCGACAGTGCCCGCTAGATGCGGGGTCCAGACCCCCGCGGCGAGGATCACCCTGGGAGCCGCGAACTCCTCGGTTGACGACCGAGCGCCGCGGATCGAGCCTGCGCGATCGCGCAGGAGCTCGCGGATCTCCGTGCGCGGGTAGACTGCACCGCCGAGCCGCTTCGCGGCCTCCACAAGTCCGAACGTCAGCGCCAGCGGGCTCAGAGAGCTGTCCGATGCGCACTCGACAAGGCCGATCACGTCGCGTGCCAGCAGCGGCTCGCTTTCGAAGACCTCGCGGCCCTCGATGTAGCGCATCGGCAGACCGGCTTCCTTCTGCCTCCGCATCCAGTCGCGGGCCATGGCCTCCTGGCGTGCATCCGGTTCGACGACGAGGACGCTGCCGCGCTGCGTGTAGTCCACGTCGCAGTCGAGTTCGGCGACGAGCTCGCGCAGCAGCCGCTGGCTCAGGAGCGCAAGTTGGCTGTCGTATCCGGGCTCCTTGTCGATGGAAAGGATATTCCCGTCGCACGCGCCGGAGGTGCCGGAGCAGATGTCGCCTCTCTCCACCAGCGCGGCCCGAACGCCTTCCTTGGAGAGGTAGTAGAAGACGGCCGAGCCGATGACGCCTCCCCCGATGACCAGGGCGTCCGCCGTACGGCTCACTTCGGCTCTCCTGCGAGCGCGCCGAACGTCAAGGAGATCACGGGGGGCCGAACGCGATCGGGGAACACGCGCTCCCGCGGAATCCCGAGTTCGGACATGAGGATTCGGGCCACAAGGTTTTCGCACGTCCGCCCCTGGCACAGCCCCATGCCGGCTCGCGTGCGCAGCTTCACGCCGTGAACGTCGACGGCTCCCTCGCGGATGGCCCGTCGAACTTCTCCCAGGGTGACTTCCTCGCAACGACACACGATCCCATCATCGCTCATGGCCATCCTTGTCCACCCCTCTTCTCCTCATCCCGCGAACGTTCATGACGTGCTCGCGAGGCAGCTCAACGGTCACCGCCGCCGTTCGATCGCTGGTGCGAGTCGAGACCACGCGCAAGAC
This sequence comes from Candidatus Bipolaricaulis sp., assembly GCA_028707055.1. Taxonomy (GTDB): domain Bacteria; phylum Bipolaricaulota; class Bipolaricaulia; order UBA7950; family UBA9294; genus JAPLGD01. The sequence goes on from JAQTVA010000078.1 coordinate 6,689, forward strand.
CTTCCCCGTACCGACGACCTCGCCCGCCCGGTCCACGACGTCCACGACCTCTCCGATGGCGGGCAAGGGAAGGTACTCGCAAGGGAAGGTGATCACCGCGGTCTCCTCGGGGCCGGAAAGGTCGGCGACGAAGATGGCCAGCCCCGGACAGTGAGGCACGCAGAG
>JAQTVA010000079.1 GCA_028707055.1 Candidatus Bipolaricaulis sp.
ACACGTCTTCGAGATCACGAGAGCTCCCTCGCCGGTCTCCGAGAGCGAAACCTGGACGAGCGTCTCGTAGGTGTTTCGCCTCACCTCGGCCCAAGGGGTTCGGCCCAGAATCTGGACCCGGATCCCTTCGATCCGGTACTCCTCCATGGAGGTCAACGTGCACCGGTTGTGCGTCTTGATAACTCGGATCCCGATCTCGCCGGTCGTGCCGAGCGGTGCCTCGATGGAGTCGTAGTTGAACTGGAATGTACACGCCGCCATGCTCATCGCATACGCTGCGACGGCCAGGACCGTGATGACTACAACTTGAGCCCCTCGTTTCATCGTCCGTCCTTTGGCTCTCCCGTGAGACGTTCCCGGATCGTAGGAGCGGCGTGTGAACGGTGTGTGAACGACCGCGCCCAGGCTTGTGTGTCGGCCGCCGCCGGCGGAGCGGGCCCGCGAGTAGCCCTCGGCGCCCCCGAAGGGCTCCCTTTGACGCTCGCACGCGAACGGGCATACTCGGGCGGCAGACCCTGAGGGGGTCAAGGAGGACGTATGACGAGATGGGTGCTCTTGCTGTTGGCGGTTGCGGCGCTGTTCGGGCTTGTCTTCCTGGAGCAGACGCCGATGACCCGGACGGCGGCGGTTCCCGCCGCGAGGCCGTCCGCGGCGCAAGCGCCCACACCGTCTACCGCGACCCCGGCGGCGGCGAAACCGTTGCCGACGACGACTCCCGCCGATCCGTGGAAAGGCCTATCCCTCGAGCAGTTCCTGAACGACGCGGACATGTCGCTCGTTCGTCTCTCCCCGGAGACGATCACCTTCTACGGTCTCGCCGAGGAGCTGGGCCTCCGCAACAACCACCTCGATCCCATGACGGTGGAGGCGGAGAACGCGTACTACGCGCAGTATCGGAAAACCGCCGAACATCTCGCCAGCTACGACCTCTCCAAGCTCGACGCGGCCGAGCGAACGAACGTGCGCATCTACGCTTGGGGAGTGGACGACGTCCTCGCCTCTCGGGAGTTCCAAAACGACGCGTACCTCATCAGCTCGTACATGGACAGCTACCCGACGAACCTCGAGTGGTTCCTCACCAGCATCCATCCGCTGGCGACGCTCGCCGACGCCGAAGACTATGTCTCACGCCTAGCGGAGATCCCCGTCCGATTCCGCGAGGTCGAGGAGCGTCTCACCCTGAGCCAGGAGATCGGCGCCGTCCCGCCGCGATTCATGCTGCGCAAGGCCGTCGAGCAACTGCGCATGACCGCTGCGGCGGAGCCGACCGAGACGACCTACTACGTGGTCCTCGACGAAGCGTTCGCCTCGATGGCCGGCGTCCGGAAGGAGGATCAGGATCAGGTGCTCGCCGAAGCCGCGGACACCCTGGAGACGTACGTTCTACCGGCGTATCGGGACCTCGCGGACCAGGTCCTGGAACTCGCGGCTCGGGCGTCCGAAGACGCCGGGGTGTGGAAGCACAAGAATGGCGCCGCGTACTACGAGCACCTCCTCAAGAGCTACACGACGACGTCCCTCGCCGCCGACGAGATCTTCGCGCTCGGACTGGCAGAAGTCGCCCGCATCCAGGCGGAGATCCAGACGGCCTCCGTCGCGCTCGGCTTCGCTCCCGGCCTCTCGATGCCGGACCTCTTCGAACAGCTCGAGGAGAAGACGGGATCCAGTCTCGGCGACGACACGCTCGCGCGCTGTGAGGCGCTGCTCGATGACATCGGACCGAGGATCGCTTCGGCATTCGTCCGCGTGCCCACCGGAGAACTGGAAGTCGTCGACGGCGGAGCCGACACCTACTTCTCGCCCGGGACTCCGGACGGCTCTCGGCCGGGGATGTTCTTCGCCCCGACCGCGACGCCCCAGCCGATCTACGAGCTTCCCACCGTGACGTACCACGAAGGGATCCCGGGGCACGGGTTCCAGGCGGCATACGCCTACAGCGCAGGCCTACCGCCCTACCTTACCGGCATGAGTTTCACCGCCTACTCGGAGGGGTGGGCGCTCTATGCCGAGCGCCTGGCGTGGGAGCTGGGGGTCTACGCCGACGACCCGTACGCGAACCTCGGCCGGCTACAGGACGAGCTGTTCCGAGCCGTGCGGCTGGTCGTCGACCCGGGGATCCATGTCCGGCGTTGGACGTACGACCAGGCCGTCGAATACATGGTCGCCAACACGGGCCTCGATGGCGACTACGTCCGCTCCGAGGTCGAGCGGTACATCGTCTGGCCGGCGCAGGCCGTGACCTACAAGATCGGCATGCTGAAGATCCTGGAGTTGCGCGCCCGCGCCGAGGAGAAGCTCGGAACTGCGTTCCGTCTTGCCGAGTTCCACGACGTCCTTCTCGGGCATGGCGAGGTCCCACTCGAGATCCTCGAGGAACTCGTCGACGAGTACATCGCCGAACACGCATCCTAGAGAGAAGCGTCGTGGTCCGATGAGTCGGCCCGCCCATGGGGCCGCTTCATTGCCAACGCCGGAGAAAGCGGGGCGGCATCAGCGCGACGCCCGCCGTGCCTCGATCGCAGCACGGATGGCCTCGGCGTTCTTGGCTCGGTAGTGGTAGCAGCGCGCGCCTGTGACCAGGTGCCCATCGATGACCGGAGGGTGGTCTTGCCCCACGAACAGCCCGCCCGCCTTTTCGATCGCCGCTCGGTCGTCGAGATGGCCCACGATCTTCCGGCCGGCGATCACGTCGGCCGCCGCCAGCACCCGTACGCCACGGCACCATCCAGACACGATCAACCCGGCTTCGTTCGCCTGGCGGATCAATCGCAGGGCCGCGGTGGAGCCGATCAGTCCGGAGTAGGCCGGTCCGGGAAGCACCGACACGGCGTCGTAGGCCGTCACGTCGCCGATGTCATCGACCGTCACGTCGACATCGAGAGGAACAGCCCCTCGCTCCGCGGCGAACGCGCACGGGCGCACCGTCCGACCGACCCCGGCAAGCGTCGCCACCCACCCGTACGTTCTGAACTTATCGAGGATCGACAGCTTCTTCTCGCTGGAGGTGCAGTTCGCCCCGTACAGGTCACCGACGAGCAACAGGATGCGCACCGGTTTCTTCGTCTTCTCTGCCACACGGACTCCTTTCGCGCGGTGCTGCGTGGCGCGGGGAGCGTACGATCGTCGCTCCGCGTCTCTCGGGCGTCTCGGCGTCGCGCCGCCGCCCCATCCAGCTTCGGTCTCCGCGATCGCGTACCATCCACCCCGACACGACGGGGAGGGGAGGCATGGCGCTTCTGGCGGCGCGGGATCTCGAGAAGACATACGCATCCCACACGCTGTTCGAAAACCTCTCTCTGACATTCCACGAGGGCGAGCGCGTCGGCCTCATCGGACCGAACGGAGCCGGGAAGTCCACGCTCCTGCGCATCCTCGCCGGCGAAGAGCCGGCGGACTCCGGGATCATCGAGCGGGCCAGGGAAGCGAGGATCGCCTACCTCCCGCAGATCGACATGTTCCTCCCGGGTATCACCGTCGAGGAGGCCCTCCACGCGGCAGCCGGCGCCGTCCCCGCCGAGGAGCACGAGCAGGCGGTGCGCGCGAAGAAGATGCTCCGTCGCGTCGGTTTCGAATGCGGCGACGTGCGTGTCGACTCCCTCTCCGGAGGATGGCGAAAGCGCCTCGCCATCGGCTGTCGCCTGGTTCAGCAGCCGGACCTTCTGTTGATGGACGAGCCGACGAATCACCTCGACCTCGCGGGGATCGACTGGCTCGAGCGGTTCCTCGAACGCTCCGACGTGGCGTACCTCGTCACGAGCCACGACCGCTACTTCCTCGAGCGGGTCACGAACCGCATCGTGGAGATCAACCGCCGCTACCCCGACGGGTTCTTCAGCGTCTCGGGGCACTACAGCGACTTCCTCGAGAAGCGGGAGTCGTTTCTGCGGATGGAGGATGCCGAGCGCCAGGCGCTCGCCGCCGACGTCCGCCGCGAGATCGATTGGCTTCGCCGCGGGCCGAGCGCGCGAGAGACGAAGTCGGCGGCCCGCATCGACGCGGCGCGGGAGAAGATCCACCGGCTGTCCGAGTCCCGTCGCCGCCAGCGAGGCGATGAGGAGATCGCGATCGACTTCGCCGCCAGCGGGCGCCGCACGCACGACCTGATCACAGCGGAGGGAGTCTCGAAGACGCTCGGCGGTCACCGCCTGTTCACGGACCTTGGCGTCCATCTCTGCCGCGGGGATCGGCTCGGAATCGTCGGCAACAACGCGAGCGGGAAGACGACGCTCCTGCGGACCCTGGCCCGCTTCTCCCCGCCCGATGAGGGGTCCGTCGTGCACGCAACGGACCTACGCATCTCCCTGTTCGACCAGCAACGCGAGCAGCTGAACCGCGACGAACGCCTCCGCCGGGCGCTCTCGCCATCAGGCGACACCGTCTCCTACCTCGGCCGGAAGTCGCACATCGTCGCCTGGGCCAAGCGCTTCGGATTCCGCGCCGATCAACTCGACACGCCGGTCGGAGAGCTGTCGGGCGGGGAGCAGGCGCGCGTTCTCATGGCGCTCATGATCCGAGAGCCGGCCGACGTCCTGATGCTCGACGAACCGACCAACGATCTCGACGTCTCATCGGTCGAGGTCCTGGAGAGCGCGTTGCTCGAGTTCCCGGGCGCGGTCATTCTGATCACCCACGACCGGTACATGCTCGACCGCGCCTGCACCGACCTCGTCGGCCTCCACGGAGATGGACGCTGGGCCAACTACGGGAGCGTCGCCCAGTGGATGGAGCGGGAGACGGGGATCCGCACCGCCGGGCCAGCGAACCCCGACGCCGGGGCCCGGAGGAGCGATGCGCGGGCAAAGTCCCCTGCCACAGGATCGTCCGCCGCACGGCGCAGGCCCGGCCTCACGTACCTCGAGAAGAAGGAGTGGGAATCGATCGAAGAGCGGATCCTCGCCGCGGAGGCAGAGGTCGAGCGTCGCCGCGCGGACCTCGGCGATCCCGCGCTCGCCTTCGATCATGAGAAGCTCCACGCCGCGTACGAGGCCCATCAGGCCGCGACCCGCGAGCTGGAGTCCCTGTTCGCGCGGTGGCAGGAACTCGAAGAGAAGCTCGTCGACTGACGGGTCGCGACGCCGACTTGGCGATGCCGCGCCCAGGCATTACCATCGTCGACGCTGGCGCAGCGCGGTTTGTGCGGCTTCGCCGTGCGTCGGGACGTGAGGGAGGGGGAATGAGTGCACGCAGGGTGGTGCTCCTTGTCGTCGGTTCGCTCGTCGTCTTCATCGGCATCGGGCTGATGATCGGCGGCGGCGCCATCCTCTTCGTCGACCGCACCTACACCGACGAGGCGGGGTTCCTGACCGTCGATCCGATCGCTCTCCACCGTGATGCCTTTGCGATCACGGCGCCCACGACCATCGAAGGCGATTGGCTCTGGTGGTGGCGGGGACCGGCCACGATCCGCGTCGACGCGAGATCGGCGGACGCGGACCGCGGGATCTTCATCGGCGTCGCTGCCGCCGACGCCGTCGCCGAGTACCTCTCCGGCACCTCGTACGCCGAGATCAGGGCGCTCCGTTTCGACGAGAATCCGGACCGACCTTTCGAGTACGTGGATCACATCGGCACCTCCGCCCCCGCCCAGCCCACGCTGCGGCCCTTCTGGAAGGCCAGTGCAACCGGCGTGGGGACGCAATCCATGGCCTGGGACCTCGATCCCGGAGACTGGGTCCTCGTGATCATGAACGCCGACGGATCGCGCGTCGTGGACGTGGCGGGCTCGATCGGCGTGAAGGCGCCGTGGTTGTTCAACGACGGACTCACGGTTCTTGCGATCGGAGTTTCCGTGCTTGCGCTCGGCCTCGCGATCGTGCTGCTCGTCGCTCGTCGGACGCGCCAGGCTCCGACGGCGGAGACCGTTCCGTCGCCCGCGCAGACCGAAGAGGGATCGTTCCCCATCGTCTTCCGCGCTCTGGCGGGCGAGCCGCTCTCCCCCGCGCTCTGGCTTGTGAAGTGGCTGCTCCTCATCCCCCATTACGTCGTGCTCGCGTTTCTCTACGTCGGGTTCGCGGCGTCGTGGTTCGTGTCCCTGTTCGCCATCCTGTTCACGGGGCGATACCCGCGCAGCCTCTTCGACTACAACGTCGGGGTGATCCGCTGGACGTGGCGCGTCGGCTACTACGGATACCAAGCGCTGGCCACCGACCGCTATCCGCCGTTCACGCTGCGCAGCGGCGGTTACCCCGCGGATATCGAAGTGCCGTATCCGGAGCGGCTGGCGCCGGGACTCGCCCTGGTGAAGTGGTGGCTTCTCGCGATTCCGCACTACGTCGTCCTGTCCTTCTTCCAGGGCGGCGCGGGACGGTACTACGGAGGGCTCGTTCCCATTCTCTCTCTGTTCGCGGGCGTGACGCTCCTGTTCACGGGGAAGTACCCCGAGAGCCTTCGGCCCTTGATCGTGGGGATGAACCGGTGGACGTACCGAGTCTTGGTGTACGCGACCCTGATGACCGACGCGTACCCGCCGTTCCGCCTCGACGACTAGGCGGCCGACCTACGCCCGGCCGCCGCCAAACAACGCACGTTCCAGGTCGGCGAACGAGTCGTAAACGGGAACGCCGAGCGCGCGCAGCCGTTCCGCCGACTGGTGCCCCTGGGCGACGAGAACTGCCGCGACGCCGAGATCGCGCGCAACCTCAACGTCGTGGTCCGTGTCGCCGATCAGGAGCGTTGCGCTCGCCGAAAGGCCGTACCTCGTGAGAAGGTCCCGTCCACGCTCGATCTTCGAGCCCGCCATCCGGTGATCGAGGCCGTAGATCGCCTCGAAGTAGCCGTCCACCTCAAGGCGGCGGAGCGCGCCGCGCAGGGTCGCCTCCTCCATGGC
>JAQTVA010000080.1:0-4650 GCA_028707055.1 Candidatus Bipolaricaulis sp.
ACGCCGATCTCGGCGTCGCTCTCCTCGAGGGCCAGACGGATCAGCCGTTTGATCTCGTCGGTGATGTGCGGGATGACTTGGACCGTCTTCCCGAGAAACGCCCCGACCCGCTCCTGGCGGATGACGTTCCAGTACACCTGACCGGTCGTCATGTAGTTCGCCGCGGAGAGCTGCGCGTTGAGGAAACGCTCGTAGCGGCCGACGTCGAGGTCGGTCTCCTTGCCGTCGTGGGTGACAAAGACTTCGCCGTGCTCGTAGGGGTTCATCGTCCCGGCATCGACGTTCACGTACGGATCGATCTTCTGGAGGCTGACGCGATACCCCTGGAGTTTGAAGAGGAGTCCGATGGATGCGGCGACAACGCCTTTCCCTAACCCGGATAGGACTCCCCCGGTGACGAAAACGTACTTGCGCAACGGTTCCCCCCGCGCTTCCACGTGGCTGTCTCAGCATAAGGGGAGCCCGCAGGGCGCGCAAGGACGGTCGACCGTTGAGGCCGGCGGTCGCTCGTGCTACAATCGCCGGGCTTTCGATTCTTCGCACACACTCGACAGAGGTCGGGAAAGGTCAAGGGATCATGGCGATACTGAAGATCGTGCTTGAGGTCGTGTTCTTTGTCGATTGCCTCGCGCTCATGGGAATCGTCCTGCTTCAGATGAGCGAACACTCCGGGCTCGGTGGAGCTTTCGGGTCAGGGATGTCGAGCACGGTGTTCGGACGCGACGAGGTCAAGGACCCGAAGCGCACGCTCACGGTCGCCCTGTCCACCGCGTTTCTCCTTCTCGGCTTCGTCCTGTCAATGGTGCTCTAGGCCCCGGACGGAGACGCAGGACCGAAAGCTCGTACATTCCTCCGGCGACACCGCGGGGTGACCTTCCACGTCGGCGAGTCTCTTGGGGCTCCGCGTCTCATCGATGCGTCCTCGGCTACAATCCCGCTCGATCTGTGATGGAAGTCCTTCTCGGCACGAAGAACCGCGGGAAGATCGTTGAAGCCCTCGATCTCCTTTCCGGCCTCCCGGGGATCGAGTGGCGCACGCACGCCGATCGCTCGTTCGCCGACGTGGCGGAGATGGGGGCGAGCTTCCTCGAGAACGCCCTCCTCAAGGCCACAACGATCGGCGCCGAGACCGGCCTTCCGGTCTTGTCCGAGGATGCGGGGCTCGAGGTCGTCGCTCTCGGCGGCGAGCCCGGGGTGCGCTCGGCGCGGTACTCCAGCGAGCCCGACTCGGGCGCGCCCGTCGACTACGCCCGCAACAACGCGCTCCTCCTCCAGCGGCTCTCCGGGGTAGAGGATCGGCGGGCCCGATTCGTCGCGGTCGCGGCGTTGTGGCTTCCTGACGGGCAGATCTTCGTCTGCTCCGGTGTCCTCGACGGGCGGATCGCCCTCTCGCCGCGCGGCGACGGTGGATTTGGCTACGACCCGCTGTTCCTTCCTTGCGGACGAACGCGGACCCTCGCCGAGATGACCCTGGACGAGAAGAACGCGATCAGCCACCGGCGACGAGCGATCGGTCGCATGCGAGCAATCTTCGAGGACCTCGTGGCAGCGGGCGATCTATCCGGCGGTTGAGTCGAACGTCTTGGCGAACTCCTCGAGCGCCTTGCGTTGGCGGACGGAGAGCTTGGCCGGGACGTCGATCGTGACGTGAGCGACGTGGTCGCCTTTTCCTTCTCCCGGGTGCAGACCCGGGATCCCCTTGCCCCGGAGACGGAACTCGGTCCCCGGTTGCGTCCCCGCAGGGATCGTCAGCGACTCCTTGCCCCACAGCGTGTCGACGTTGAGCTTGGCGCCGAGCGCGGCCTGTGGGTACGTGGCCGCGACGCGGGAGTGAATGTCCAGACCGCTCCGCGCGAACTCGGGGTGCGGGATGATCTCGATGACGATGAACAGGTCGCCGCTCGGACCGCCCTCGACGCCGGCGTTGCCCTGACCCTGCAGGCGGAGGCGCGATCCGGTGTCGACGCCGGCCGGGACGGTGATCGAGATCTTGCTCTTCTCTTTCACCCGCCCGTTTCCGTGACAGCGGTGGCACGGGCGTTCGACCACCTCTCCAGTCCCACCGCACTCCGGGCACGTGCTGACGTTGACGAAGCTCCCGAGGAAGCTCTGCTGCCGATGCTCGATCTGGCCGTGGCCCTTGCAGGTCGCACACGGGTGGACCGACGAGCCGGGCTCCCGCCCGCTTCCGTTGCAGACGCTGCACGCCACGAGGCGCGGCACGGTGAGGGACATCTTCGTGCCGTGCGCCGCGTCCTCGAGGGTCACGCGCAGCCGGTACTCGATGCTCTCGCCGCGCATCGCCCTCGTCCGTTGGGTGGCGCCCCGCGGGCCGCCCTGACGAAAGAACAGGTCGAACAGACTGTCGAACCCGCCGAAGCCGAACTCCCGATACGCCTCGCGGGCTCGCCGCAGATCGGTGTCGCCGAACGTGAACCCCTGGTCCGGACCGGTGTGGCCGTAGCGATCGTATTGCGCGCGCTTCTGGGAGTCGGCGAGGATCTCGTACGCCTCCGCGACTCGCTTGAACTCCTCCTCAGCGCGCTTCCGATCGGCGGGGTTGCGATCGGGGTGGAGCTCCTTGGCCTTCAGCCGATAGGCCTTCTTGATCTCCGCCTCGGTCGCGTCCTTGGTCACCCCAAGGACTTCGTAGTAGTCCCTCTTGGCCACGCCGTTCCTCCCTCGGAGGCGGAGCTTACCCCTTGTCGTACTCCGCGTCGATGTAGTCGCCGTCGTTCTTGTCGGACGGTGCGGACGGGCCCGACGGGCCGCCGGTCGAGCTTCCCGCGCCCGACGGAGCGCCCTGCTCTTGATACGCCTTGGCAATGACGTCCTGAGCGCTCTTCGACAGCTCGTCCATCGCCCGGCGCACCTCGTCCTGGCTCGCGTCCTGGCTCAGCTTCTGACGGAGCGTCCGGATTCGATCCTCGATCTCCGCGCGCTTCCCACCGTCCACCTTGGTCCCGAGATCGGCGAGCGCCTTCTCGACGGAGTAAGTGAGCTGGTCCGCCTGATTCCGCAGGGTCGCAAGCTCGGCCTTCTTGCGGTCGTCCTCGGCGTGCTCCTCGGCCGCCTTCTTCATCCGGTCGATCTCGGCCTGATCGAGGCGCGAGGAGTCGGTGATGGCGATGGACGCCGTCTTGTCGGTCGCCTTGTCCTTGGCGGTGACGTGGAGGATCCCGTCGGCGTCGATGTTGAAGGTCACGTCGATCTGCGGGATCCCGCGCGGAGCCGGCGGAAGGCCGGTGAGCTGGAACTTTCCGAGCGACTTGTTGTCGGACGCCATCTTCCGCTCGCCCTGGACGACGTGGATCTCGACCGCGGGTTGGCTGTCTTCCGCCGTCGTGAAGGTCTTCGTCTTCTCCGTCGGGACGGTCGTGTTTCGCTCGATGAGCGGCGTGGCGACCCCGCCCAACGTCTCGATCGACAGCGTCAGCGGCGTCACGTCGAGGAGGACGATCTCGTCGACCTCGCCGGCCAGAATGCCTCCCTGAATCGCGGCGCCCGCCGCCACGACCTCGTCGGGGTTGATCTCCCGGTTGATCTTGCCGGGAATGCGCTTCGCTACGAGCTCCTGCACCTTCGGGATGCGGGTGGATCCGCCCACGAGGACGACCTGATCGATGTCCTTCGACTCCTTGTCCGCGGCGCGGAGCGTCGCGTCGACGATCGAGATCGTTCGATCGAGGTAGTCGGCGACCATCGACTCGAACTTGGCGCGTGACAGCTTCTTCTCCAGGTGCTTCGGCCCCGTGGAGTCGGCGGTCAGGTACGGCAGGTTGATCGTCGTCTCCATCCGACTCGACAGCTCCTTCTTGGCCGCTTCGGCGGCGTCTCGCAGGCGCTGCATCGCGCTCGGATCCTTGGAGAGGTCGATCCCGGTATCCTTGCGGAACTCGTCCTTCAGCCAGTCGAGGATGCGCTGGTCGAAGTCGTCTCCTCCGAGACGGGTGTCGCCGTCCGTGGCCCGTACGTCGAACACCCCGTCGCCGATCTCGAGGATCGACACATCGAACGTGCCGCCGCCGAGGTCGTACACGAGGATGGTCTGCTCGTGCTGCTTGTCCAGCCCGTAGGCCAGCGCCGCCGCCGTCGGCTCGTTGATGATCCGCATCACCTCGAGGCCGGCGATCGTCCCTGCATCCTTGGTGGCCTGGCGCTGGGAGTCGTTGAAGTAAGCGGGAACGGTGATGACCGCCTTGGTGACCTTTCCGCCGAGGTGCGCCTCGGCGTCCTGCTTCATCTTCTGCAGGATCATCGCCGAGATCTGCTCGGGGCTGTACTCGGTCGTCGTTCCGTTGGCGGAGATCTTGATTCGATGGTCGGTTCCCATCTCTCGCTTGATCGACGAAATCGTGTGCAACGGGTTCGTGATCGCCTGCCGTCGGGCGAGGCGACCGACGAGCCGCTCCCCGGTGTCCGTGAACGCGACAACCGAAGGCGTAATGCGCTCTCCTTCCGAATTGGTGATGATCTCCGGCGCCCCTCCCTCAAGCACGGCGACGCAGGAGTTGGTGGTCCCCAAGTCAATGCCGATGATCTTCTCTTTCATGCATCCTCCTTCTCTCCCGCCGCCGGTCCCAGACTCACCGCGACCTTGCTCGGCAAGAGCGTTCGTCCGCCCCGGGCATACCCGGGAGAGAGTTCTTC
>JAQTVA010000080.1:4750-6786 GCA_028707055.1 Candidatus Bipolaricaulis sp.
CGCTCGAGCGCGGCCGGGAACGCGGCCTCATCCTGGACGGCCCGGCTGAGCGCCGCGAACCGCGCCATCGCTTGTTCGGGGGCGAGCCGCTGCAGCGGTTCGATCAGGTGCAGCAACCCCTCGACGATGACCCGTTGCCCCATGCGCCGACCGAGGAGTTGTCCGACTAGGACGAGCGCCTGCCGCTCGGGCTGCTCGTGCCACCCGTCCGGACTCTCCGCCGCCGACAGGGCGCGCACCTCTTCGAGACTCGCGCCGCGCAGCGTGTGGTTGATCGTCCGCATCATCCGCTCGATCTCCTCTTCCGTCGCATCCGTCTCCAACGAGATCAGTCCTTGTTCCACCACGCCGATGTCGGACACCACGACGAGGAACGCCGCCCGGTCCGACATCCGGACGAGGAGGACCCGCTCGAGGCGGGCGTCCTCGAGGCGAGGCGGAACCACGAACGCGGCGTAGTGGGTCATGTTGGAGAGGAGGAACGCCGTCTGGCGGATCGCCTCCGAGATGTCCAGAACGCGCGCCTCATACGTCTCGACGATCTCGAGCCGTTGCCGCTTCTGGAGCTCGGACAGGTCGAGGAGCCAGTCGACGAAGAATCGAAATCCCCTCTGGGTCGGAACCCTCCCCGAGGACGAGTACGGCTTGGCGATGAAGCCGAGCTTCTCCAGGTCGTACATGTCGTTGCGGACGGTGGCCGAACTCACCTTGAGCCCGTACTCCTCGAGGATCATCCGCGACGAAACGGGTTCGTAGAACCGGATGTACCGGTCCACGATCTCCTTCAGAATCAGTCTCTGTCGCTCAGGTAAGGTCAAACTCCCCACCGTCCCGCGTTAGCACTCCGTATCTTTGTCTGCTAATCATAGAGGGGGCGTCAGACGTTGTCAACGTTTGTCGCGGGAGGGTCTTGACACTCGTTCTGTTGGACCCTATAGTGGCCGAGCCATGAACGAAGCGAGACGGCGTGCCCAGAGCGAACGAGCTGGCAGCGCTTGCTTCTACTGGTATTGGTTTCGTGGCGGTTTCTCCGCGGCGCGCTAGCCGTCAGGGGTAGCGCGTAGACTGCGGAGGAACCGAGAGGCGACTGCGGGAATTCCCGCAGTCGCTTGTCTTTTGAAAAGGAGGTCAAGACGAGAGATCGCGGCAGGAAAACTGACCCGTTCGCTGGGCGGAGAGATCCGCTCGGACCGACGGGCCAGAAGGCAGGCCCGTCCGCCGACAAAACGAGATGCGGGAGCGAACGGGCACGGATGGACGCTTGCAGCGTCCACAAGGCTGTGCGAGTGCACGGCATAAGGATACATCGGGAGGACCGAACGTGAAAAGAACCATGGTAGGGCTTTTGGTCGGGCTCCTCGTCGCGGCGGTGGCCGTCGCCGGGCTCGGCGCTCCAATTCGCATTGGGATCTGCAAGATCGTCGAGCATCCGGCGCTCGACGCGACCGAACGCGGGGTCATCGACGCCCTCACCGCCGCGGGGTACGTGGAAGGGAAGGACGTCGAGTACTTCCTGGCCAGCGCTCAGGGGGATCCGAACAACGCGATCCCGATCGCCCAGGACTTCCAGGCGAAGGGCGTGGCTCTCGTGGTCGCGATCTCGACCCCGATGGCGCTCGGCGCCGCAGAGGTGTTCGAGGGAACCGGAGTCCCGGTCGTCTTCAGCGCGGTGACCGATCCCGTGGCCGCGGGGCTCGTGCTCGACGACGACGACCCGAGCCAGAACGGGAACATCACCGGAGTCTCCGACCTCATCGACGTGGCCAGCGACCTGATGCTCCTGAAAGAGCTGTCGGCGTCGATCCGACGCATCGGCATCGTCTACAACCCCGGGGAGGCGAACTCGGCTCGGCTGACGGACTTGGCGGAGGCCGCGGCACCGGGGATGGGTTTGTCGATCGTGAAGGCCGTCGCCGACACGAGCGCCAACGTCCCCGCGGCGGCGCAGTCGCTCGTCGGCCGCGTGGATGCGTTCTACGTTACAACCGACAACACCGTCGTCTCGGCGATCGACGCCATCGTCGCCGCGGCGGAGG
>JAQTVA010000081.1:0-4470 GCA_028707055.1 Candidatus Bipolaricaulis sp.
GCAGCCTTGCCTGCGACGTCCGACAGCTTGCCTGCGATGTCTGGAGGCGACCGGTACGCGGTTCGCGGCGCGCGGTTAAGGGCAAGGCACGTTCGTCAGGTTCGGAGACTCGTGCGCAGTGGGGACTCCGCAGTCAATGAACTGCGAACCGCAAACTGCGAACTCCGCACTCCATTCGGTACCATTCCGTGGGGGGGTGACTCATGGAGCGCATGGCCGAGATCCTTCGGCGGCATTGGGGGTACAGCGATCTGCGCCCTCTGCAGCGCGAGGCGATGGCCTCCGTCCTCCGCGGCCGCGACTCGATCGTCGTCCTCCCCACCGGCGGTGGAAAGTCTCTCTGCTTCCAGGCTCCCGCCCTCGGCCTGGCGGGGCTCGCCATCGTCGTCTCGCCGCTCATCTCGCTCATGAAAGACCAAGTCGACGCTCTCACCGACTCGGGCGTTGCCGCCGCCCGCCTCGACAGCTCGCAATCCCCTGACGAGCAGTCGGACGTCGTCGCCGCGATCCGTCGTGGCGAGCTCAAGATCCTCTACGTCTCGCCCGAGCGGTTGCTGATGAACGGCTTTGCCCGCTTCCTCGCGAGTCAACGGCTGTCGCTCATTGCCGTCGACGAGGCGCACTGCGTGAGCATGTGGGGTCACGACTTCCGTCCCGAGTACCGCCAGCTGGGCGCGCTGCGCGACGCATTCCCGAAGGTCGCGATCCACGCCTACACCGCGACGGCGACAAAACAGGTCCGTGACGACATCGCCGTGCAGCTTCGCCTCCGGAGCCCCGAAGTGCTTGTCGGCTCGTTCGACCGTCCGAACCTCATCTACTCCGTCGAGCCGCGCGCCGACGACGGCGTGCGCCAAGTCCGCGCCGTCCTCGACCGTCACGCCGACGAGTCGTCGATCGTCTACTGCATCCGCCGCGCCGACGTCGACGCGATGGCCGACAAGCTCGTGGGCGCCGGCTACCGTGCTGTCGCCTACCACGCCGGCCTCACCGACGACGCGCGCCGCGAAGCGCAGGACGCGTTCATTCGCGAGGAAGCCGACGTCATCGTCGCCACCGTCGCGTTCGGGATGGGGATCGACAAGTCGAACGTCCGCGCCGTCATCCACGCCGGGATGCCGAAGTCACTCGAGCACTACCAGCAAGAGAGCGGCCGAGCCGGACGCGACGGGCTCGACGCCGAGTGCGTGCTCCTATACGGCGCCGGCGACTACGGCGTGTGGAAATACATCATCGAACAATCCGAATCGGAACAGGCGAAGCGAGTCGCGCTCGCCAAGTTGGGCGACATGGCCGCCTACGCGACCGGCGCCGCGTGCCGGCACCGTGCGATCCTCCGTTACTTCGGCCAGGAGCTCGACGGCCCAAGCTGCAACGCGTGCGACGTCTGCTTCGGCGACCTGGAGCTCGTCGACGACGCCCTCGTTCTGGCGCAGAAGATCCTTTCCTGTGTCCACCGGCTCGAGGAGCGCTACGGCGGCGACTACACCGCCGCGGTCCTCACCGGCTCGCGCGAGGAACGCATCCTCACGAGCGGGCACGACGCGCTCTCGACGTACGGTCTCCTCGCCGACGAACCGAAGAAGCGCGTGCGCGATTGGATCGAACAGCTGGCGGGGCAGGGGTACCTCGCGAAGGAGGGCGAGTACAACACCCTCTCGATCACCCCGAGTGGCCGGCGGGTGCTGCGCGGCGAGGAGACGCCCCGGCTGCTCAAGCCCGCGGTCCGCGCAGCGCGCGCCACAGCAGGCACGCCCCTCGACTCATGGGAGGGCGTCGACCGCGGCCTGTTCGACACCCTGCGCGTCCTACGGCGGGGGATCGCCGAAGAGAAGAAAGTTCCCGCGTACATTGTGTTCGGCGACGCCGCGCTGCGCGACATGGCCCGCCGCCGCCCGACGACGGTCGAAGCGTTCCTCGACGTGAACGGCGTCGGCGAAGCCAAGGCCCGCCAGTACGGCGACACGTTCGTCGCCGCGATCCGCGAAGTCTGCCGCAGCCGCGACCTCGAGACCGACATCGATCCAGAGATCAAGGCCGTTCCCAAACCGACGCGGAGAGGCGCCAAGGCACGGCCCACCGTCGACCTCGCGCGGTCGCTCGTCTACGAGCGACTCGATCGCGGCCAGTCGCTCGACGCCGTCGCCGACGCGATCGGCAAGTCGGCGGACACCGTTCTTGAGTACCTGCTCGACTACGTGCGCGAGAAGAAACTCACCTCGCCCGAGCCGTGGGTCAACGCGACCATGTTCGGCCGCATCAGTGAGATCGCGCGCGTCACCGGCACCGCACGTCCGATTCACATCCTCCGCCAGCTCAACGGCCTCGTCACCTACGACGAAGTCAAGATCGCCGTCGCGTGCATCGAGAACGGCGAGTAGAAAACGGAGACCTGTTGGGTTTGTGGGATTCTTTGGGTTCATTGGGTTCGTTGAGTTCGTGGGGTTCCGGCAGCGGTGCGCGGTTCGCAGTTCATAGATTGCCGCGGTGCGAAGCCGCCACTATGCACTGGTCCAGCGTCTTGCCCAGAACCGCGAACTACGAACTCCGAACTCCGTGCCGCGAGCCGCTTGATGTAACCCACCGAACCCAACGAACCGCTTCTTCACGCCGCGCACGCGTCTCCTCCCCGACGTCGCAGGCAAGGCTGCGGTGCGCTCTCGCGCGAGGACCGAGCGCATAGACGCTACAGATGTGGCGTGATTCGTTGGACCACGAACTGCGCACTGCGCACTGGCTCCTCTCAATGACATTGACCGCGCACCGCGAACTGCGCACTGCGCACTGCGCACCGCGCACCGGCTCACGCTGCACCCCTGCGTATCCTCGACTAGACTCAGAGACAAGTAGCGCATATACTTCAGACCATCATGGACAACGGTCATTCTGCGAGGAGGGTAAGGAATGCTCGAGCGCGCGTCGGCCGAATCGTCAGAGCTTCGGATCGTCGAAGTGCGGGGTGTGAAGGTGATCATCGACAGCGATCTCGCCGGGTTGTTCGGGGTCGCCACCCAGCGCCTCAACCAAGCGGTCAAGCGGAACCCCGGACGCTTTCCCGCCGAGTTCCTCTTCCAGCTCACGATGACCGAGTTTGCGAAGTTGAAGTCCCGATCGGCGTCCTCGACCTGGAAAGGCCGACGACACCCGCCGTACGCGTTCACGGAATACGGCGCCATGATGGCGGCGTGCGTTCTCGACTCCCCGCGGGCCGTCGACATGAGCCTTTTCGTCATCCGTGCCTTCGTTCGGCTGAGGAGCATCTACGCCTCGCACATCGAGCTCACAAGGCGACTGGACGAGCTCGACATCAAGGTCGGCGGGCACGATGAAGCGATCCGATCGATCGTCGAAGCCATCCGTCGACTCATGCTCCCCGAGTCCCCGCGGAGGAGCCTGATCGGCGCGAGCACCTTCGAGAGATGGCCCGGGTATGGGCGACCGAGGTAACACCGCCGGCCGAGCTGCGGAACCGCCTATGCGGTTGATGGTTCGCAGATAGATCCACGCGAATGCCCGAAGACCGCGCCCACGGCGCACCGCGAACTGCGCACCGCGCACTACGGACCCCGGCCCCCGGACTAACTTCCCCAAGCCAACGAACCCAACGAATCGTCTCTTCGAACTGCGCACCGCGCACTACGGACCCCGAATCCCAGACTGCGTCTCCCGGACCAATCCCACCCGCCGTCTTCCCCGCGCCCAGCGTGTTCCCCGACCGCCCATTGTGCTACCGTGGCAGCGAAGCGTTGCAGACAGACAGGAGGACGGGATGAACAAGGCTCGATGGATTCTCTTGGCGGTTTTGGCGGTGCTGGTCGTGAGCGTCGTCGTGTGGGCGCAGACGGCTCCGAGTGCGGAAAGCTCCGGCAGCGGATCCCTGTGGGGCGCGACCGCCCTCGGCGGCGTCGGCGGCGTAGCGATCACCCAGGCGATCAAGAAGGCCGTCAACAAGGTTTTCCCGAACCTGCTCGGCAAGAAGGCCACCTACTCCCTTGCCCAGATCGTCAGCTTCGGAGTCGGCGTCGTCGCCTACCTCCTCTTCCCCGCCGGACGCGAGCAGATCCTGAGCCAGGGGATCTCCATCTTCCAAGGAGGCGCGACGGCGACCGCACTCTCCTCGACCATCTACAAGCTGTTCGGCGGATTGCTGGGGATGAAGAGCACCAGTGCGTAGCCGACAAGGCCGGAGTTCGGCAGTTTCTCATGTGCCGAACTCATAGCTGTCGGCCAAGGCGTATCTGCCGACAGCCTGTGGCATGTGGCCGGTAGACCGTGGAAGGCAGGACCGTAGAAGGAGCGAACACAATGGAGAAGACCGGAAAGAGAGTCGTCGCCGCCCTCGTCGCAACCCTCGTCGGTGCGGGGCTAGTGGCCGTCGGCGTGTGGTGCCTGTTTACCGACAACCTCGAGTTCGGCATCGCCGCGATCGTCATTGGAGCTGTCATCCTGTTCGGCCTCGTCCGAAGCGCC
>JAQTVA010000081.1:4570-6650 GCA_028707055.1 Candidatus Bipolaricaulis sp.
CCGCCCGTGACCCCGGACCCCGGACTGAGTTGCCCAACTCAACGAACCCAACGAACTCAACGAACTGCTTCTACGAACCGCGCACCGGCCTCTACGACGTCCTCGCATTCCGCCAACCCATGGATGGATGCTATAATCCTCGAGCTTGCTCTGCATGGCCGGCAGCGGAGGTAGGATGAAGTTCTACTCGTTCCAGATTGTCATCGAGAAAGAGAAGGACGATCCAGGCTACTACGCCTACAGCCCGGCTCTTCCCGGGTGCTTCAGCAATGGGAAGACCGTCGAGGAAGCCAAGCGGAACATCCGGGAGGCCATAGAGCTGCACGTTCAATCGCTCTTGGCGCACGACCAAAGCGTTCCGCAAATCGGTCAGCTCGTTCACGTCGAAGAGCTCACCGTCGGCGTTCCAGAATGACCCGAGCTCCGCAGATCACCGCTCGGGAGCTGCTTGGCTTCCTCAAGCGGAAAGGCTTCATCGAAGAGAGACGATCCGGCTCGCATCTCACGCTCCGACACCCAGACAGCGGCAGGACCATCACTCTGCCGATCCACACAGGCTGTGATCTCGGCCGAGGCCTCGCGGTGCGAGTCCTGCGCGACGCAGGGTTCTCTCTCGACGACTACCTCGCGACCCGCTGACCCACCACGCACCGTCTTCCGAACTTCCCGAACCCAACAACCCCCACGAACTCAATGAACCCGACGAACCCGCCGTGACCCGGGACCCTGGACCACGGACTCCGGACCATGGACTGCGCCGCGTTCCCCGGACGTCGCAGGCAAGCTGCGGTGCGCTCTCGCGCGAGGACCGAGCGCATAGACGCTACAGACGTGGCGTGATTCGTTGGACCACGAACTGCGCACTGCGCACCGGCTCCTCTCAATGACATTGACCACGCATCGCGAACTGCGAACTGCGCACCGCGGACCGCGGACCCCGGACCGCGAACTGCGAACCGCGCACCGCGCGCCAATGTGCGCTGACTACTCGACCAGAACCACCGTCTCCCCCGTCACGACGTCGACGCGGACGAGCCGGTAGCGGTCTTCGTCGACTTCAAAGCCGAGGGCAAGGGTTGTGGGGCCGAGCCACGAGCAGGTGGTTGCGCCGTCGCTGCTCGCGACGTCGGCGGTTGAGCCGGCCGCGAGGTCGCGAATCACCACACGGGCGTCGCTTCCGTCGGTGGAGGTGACGTAGGCGAGGCGGGCTCCGTCGGGCGAGAAGCAGGGCATCATCCCCATCCGCGTCAGGCGGTCGCTCGTCGCGGCCTGGGCGTCGATCAGGTAGACGGCCGGGACTTCGTCCTCGAACGCCGGGCTGACGAGAACCTGGTCGTAGACGCAGAGAGCGACAAAGCGTCCGCTCGGGTCGGCGTCCCACAGAAAGCGGTGCGGCAGAAGGGAGTAGGCGGACACTGTCTGCTCGTTGAGCACGAACGAGGCCACCTCGTCTCGCTCCTCGGTTCCGAGGACGACGCGCACGATACGGGCGACGGATACCGGATCGGCGTCCTCGGCGACGATCAGGGTGAGGGTTCGGCGGTCGGCGGCGAGGTGAAAACTGATCACGTCCACGTTTAGGCGGTCACGGGCCCCCGTCTCTCGATCGAGAAGGTCGAGGGCACCGAACGACGACCCGCCGAGCTGGAGCACGAGGACGTCGCCGTCGGCGGCGAAGGCGGCATGAACGATCGCGTCGTCGGACCGTAGGAAGGTTACCGGCATGGCGTCGGGGGCTGCAGTGACGCGGCAAAGCGTCGACGTGTACTCGGCGAACTCGTCACCCTCCTCGAGGGTCGAATAGAGGATCTCGGTGCCGTCGGGCGACCAGTCGAGAACGCCGCCGAGGCTGGAGATCGTCGCCGCCGGGATCGCGGCGAGCGTTCCGTCACGGAGGATGTGGAGGGTCCCCGTCTCGGCGAACAGCGCGTAGGTTCCGTCGGCGGCGAGGAAGAGGGCGGCGGCGCCGGTCGGGCCGAGGACGGGTTGGTTCGCGGAGAACAGGCATCCCGTGAGGAAGACGGGCAAGACGAGCAACAGGGCACGTGGCTTCATGGGGGGAGTGTAGCGAAACGGGCGC
>JAQTVA010000082.1 GCA_028707055.1 Candidatus Bipolaricaulis sp.
CCTCCAGCTCGAGCGCGGCCGCGAGCGCAGCTTCCTGGTTCCGTCCGCCGGTTCCGGGCCCGCGCACCGTCACCGTCGTCTCGCCCGCGCCAAGCCACGCCGTCGGCACGGTCACGACCTCCGCCAGGCGGCTCAGCTCACGACCGATCGCGGCGCCCACGACGCACGCCTCGCCCGCGATCGCCTCCGCCCGGCGCACGACCGACGCTCCCTTCTGCACCGCCCGCGCCGCCGCGGCATCGAGGAACGCCCTTCCGGACCCGACAACGAGGAACTCGGCTCCCGCGAACGCAGAATCCCCGGGCTTCGGCGTCTCGTCCGACGCGGCGTGAGTTCCCCGTTCCACCGCGCGCCGCACCGCCGACGGAACCTTTGCCCACAGACCGTGGCGAACCAACACCTCACGCGCGTCCTCGAACGTGGTCGGGTCCGGAACGGTAGGCCCGGAAGCGATCGCCTCCGGCCGGTCGCCGGGCACATCGGACAGCGCCAGCGTCGTGATCCGCCCGCGGATTCGGCGCGCCAGCCGCCCCCCGGAGAGCCTCATCAAGTGCCGTCGGACGATGTTCACCTCGTCGATCGCGGCGCCGCTCTCGAGCAGAAGCTCGAACGCTCGGCGGAGGTCGGCGAGGCCCACGCCGCCGATCGGCGCCGCAACCAGCGACGACCCGCCGCCCGAGAGAAGACACAAGACCCGGTCGTCGTTCGTGAGGCCGTCGACGAGCCGCTCGATGGCCCCAGCCGCCGCGGCACTTCCCGCGTCGGGCAGCGGGTGCCCGCCAACGTGGTGTTCGAGCCCCGCAACGCGGGACGGGCTGCCCGCGGGCGTAACGACGATTCCAGCGACGATCGCGCCGCTGAGGACCTCCACGGCGGCCTCGGCCATCGCCGCGCCCGCCTTGCCGATCGCCAGAACGGCGATCCGCTTCGCCGCGCGAAGCTCCATCGCACTCCGCTCGAGCGCCCGCCGGACGAGCCGCCCGGGCTCCACAGCCGCCATCCCCGAATCGAGAAGATCGAGGATCTCGTCGCGGCCGAACCGGTCGCGCGGACTGCCGAGGCCGGTCGTGAGCGAGTTCACGCCGCGCCGCCTGGGTGCTCGGGAAAAGAGCAGAGCGAGGCGAGCGGACAGCCGGGGCATGAGGGCTTCGGCCTGCAGTGCTCCTTTCCGTGGCGCACGATGAGGGCGTGCATCTCTCCGTACGCATCGGCGTCCGCCGCCCAGGCGGCCATCACCGCAGCCCGCACCGCCTCGTAGCCCGGCCCGCTCGCACCGCGCTTGCCGCAGCGCCCACCGTTCGCGTTTGCGCCGCGCCCACCGTTCGCGTTTGCGCCGCGCCCACCGTTCGCGTTTGCGCCGCGCCCATCGTACGGGTTTGCGCCGCGCCCACCGTTCGCGTTTGCGCCGCGCCCATCGTACGGGTTTGCGCCGCACTCTCGACGCAAACGTCTTGCACAAATGGTAGAGTGCGCTCTCGCGCGAGAATCGAGCGCATAGACGCTACGTCCGTTCCCGCCCACCGTTCGCGTTTGCGGCCCGCCCACCGACACCCATCCCAACCGCTCGAACAGCCGCAGCGCGTACCGATCGGCGATGAACGCCGGCTGATGCGCAACGTAGACGAGGATGGCATCCGCGGTCTCGTTCCCGACCCCGTGAATCGTGAGAAGCGTCGCCCGTAGACTGTCGGCGCGTTCGTCGCGCAGTCGAGTCATGTCACCGCCCCACCGCGTGACCGCGACCCGCGCAAGGTCCTTCAGCTTGGCCGCCTTCGAGTTGTAGAAGAGGGCCGGCCGAATCGCCTCGGCCACGGCCGCTTCCGGCGCGCGCGCCAGAGCGGCGGGAGCGCGGATCTTCGACCGACGGAGCCCTTTGATGGCGGCCTGGGCGTTCCGCCAGGCGACGCGCTGGGTGAGGATGGCGCCGACGCAAACCTCCCACGGATGATCGGCCGGCCACCACCCCTGCGGTCCGTACGCCTCGAGGAGAAGCCGGTAGAGCGCGGCGACGTCCTCAGTCTTCATCGCCGAGGTACGAGCGGATCCCCTCATAGACGGCGGCGGCGATCTCTCTCTGACGGCTCAGATTCTTGAGCGCGCCGCGCTCCTGGTAGTTCGTGATGAACCCCATCTCGACCAAGACCGCCGGCATCTGTGCCCGTGTGATGTAGAGCGAAGCGCTGCGGACCCCGCGGTTGCGCGTTCCCATGACCCGGGCGACCCGCTCCTGGAGCGCCGCGGCCAACCGACTGCTCGCGCTGTCGTCGCGTTGCTTCGAGTCGACATACGTTTCCACGCCGCACACGCTCGGATCAGAGCATGCGTTCACGTGCAGGCTGACGAACAGGACCGCCCCCTTCTGGTTGGCGATCCGCGCCCGGTCGGCAAGCTCGACGAATTCGTCCCGGTCTCGAGTCAGAACCACCTGAATCGTCGGATCGCCGAGTGACGCCATCCGGACGAGTCGGGCCACGGCGAGCGTGATGTCCTTCTCCTTCGACCCGTCCGCGCCCACGGCGCCCGGGTCCTCTCCCCCATGCCCCGCGTCGATGACGATCACGCGAACCGGTGGCGGCGCCGGAGGACCACTCACACCGATCGCGACGACCCCGAGAGCGATGCCGAGGAGACCGAGGACGACGACAAGCCGTAGGTGCCGTTTCAAGCGTTCCTTCCTCCTTGCACGCCGCAGACTACCGGCTCCACCGAGCCCGCGCGACTGCCCCGGGCCGCCGCCCGACTGACATTTGCACGCCTCGGACCGGTCTTTCGTCCTCCCCCTTGCCAAGAGACGACAGACGGAGTATCCTCAGTCCAATAATGAGAATCATTATCAATAAGGGGCGACGATGACGCTGGAGCAATTGCCCTCCGGAACGCCGGGGCGGATCGTGTCGATCGATGCGGGATGGGGACTGCGCCGCAGGCTCGAGCAGATGGGTCTGCAGCTCGGAGATGTGGTTTCGGTGGCGTCTCGCGCGCCGTTCCGTGGCCCGCTCCTCGTTTGTTCGCGCGGGACTCGGACCGCCCTCGGACGCGGCGTGGCACGGCGGATCCAGGTCGAGCCCGACCTCCCTCCGCCCCGCGACGCGCAGGAGTGCAATGGCTGATCGGGTCTCGATGCCGGAGCGGCTGCGCGCCGAGGGAAAGCGGGTGACGCGCGAGCGCGAGCTGCTCCTCGAGATCATCGACGCCAACCCCCATCTCGACGCCAGCGAGATCTACGACCGCGCCCGCGGCGTCAACCCCCGCATCGGCCTCGCCACGGTCTACCGAACGCTTCGGCTCCTCGAGACGATGGACGTCATCGACTCGAACGACCTGGGCGAGGACCACAGCCACTACGAGATGCGCCAGGACGACCACGTCCACCTCGTGTGCTCCGAGTGCGGGGCCGTCCTCGACGTCGCGGCGCCGTTCGATCCGAGGGCGTTCGGCCGCCGGCGCGGCTTCGAGATCCGACAGACACGCCTTGAGCTGGTCGGGGTTTGCGACGACTGCCGCGCGAAGTCACGCGGCGAGCATCGCCCCGACCTGGGATCCGGACCCGGAGCCGGACCCCGGCCGTGATGCGCATTGCCCTCGTCGGGCAGCCGAACTGCGGCAAGAGCACGATCTTCAACCACCTCGTCGGCTACCGTGCACACACCTCGAACCTTCCGGGGACGACGGTCGAGTACCTCACCAGCCACGCCCTGATCGGCGGGACCGCCGTCGAGGTCGTGGACCTCCCCGGCGCGTACTCGCTTCTGTCGCTCGACGCCGCCGAGGTCGAGACCCGCAACTACCTCCTCTCCCAGGGCGTCGACGCCGTGCTCAACGTGATCGACGCATCCATCCTGTCGCGCAGCCTGGAGCTGTCGATCCAGCTCCTCGAGCTTGGACTCCCGCTCGTCATCTGCCTCAACATGGCCGACGAGGCACGTCGCAAGGGGATCCGGATCGACACCGAACGGCTTGCAGAACGCCTTGGCGTCCCGGTCGTCGAGGCCACGGCGATTCGCGGCGTCGGCGTGAAGGAGGCGGCGCTCCGTGCCGTCCGCGCCGCCGAGGCTGGAGTCCCCGCGCAGGCGCTCCGCTACGGCAAAGACGTCGAGGATGCTATCGCCGAGATCGAGGCGGTCCTCCACGACCGCGGCGACGCTCCGCCCTCGCCGCCGTTCCTCCACGAGGGCCGCGAGCTCGAGGTCAAGGCGAGACCAACCCGGTTCGCCGCGACCAAACTCCTCGAGCGCGACCCCGTGATAGCCGCCGACGAGCGAACCGACGCTATCGTCGCCGCCATCGAAGCGCGGCGCGGCCGTTCGGGTGACAGTCTCCTCGCCGCAGAACGCCACGCCCTGGCGATGGAGATCGCCGAGGCGACGAGCGTCGTCGGACGGCCGATGCTCATGCTCCGCGACCGCATCGACGGCGTGCTGATGCACCCCGTGTTCGGCCTCGTCGCGTTGGCCGCGATCCTGTTCGGCCTGTTCCAGATTGTGTTCCGCGTAGGTGCGTACGCCGAAGGCCCGATCCTCGCCCTGTTCGACCAGGCCTCCGCGCTCCTCGCGACGAGTCTTCCCGCCGGCGGGATCGCGTTTCACGTCGTGAACGGGCTCCTCCAGGGGATCGGCGGCGCCGTCGGGATCGTCATCCCTTACCTGGTCCCGTTTCTTCTCGGTCTGTCGATCCTCGAGGACATCGGCTACCTACCCCGCGCGGGATACCTGATCGACGGGCTGATGCACCGAGTCGGCCTTCACGGCACGTCGATCATCCCGTTCATCCTCGGCTACGGGTGCAGCGTGCCGGCGGTGATGGCGACGCGCATCCTCAGCTCGCCGCGCGATCGGTTCGTCACCGCCATGCTGGCGGTCATGGTGCCCTGCGCCGCGCGCGCCACGGTGATCTACGGCCTCGTCGGCTACTTCCTCGGACCGACCCTCGCCTTCGTCGTCTACGTCATCAACATCGTCGTCATCGCCCTTGCCGGCAGGCTCCTCGTCCACCTCTTCCCCCGCGTCAGTCCCGGCCTCGTTCTCGAGATCCCGTCGTACAAGATCCCCTCACCGCGCATCCTCGTCTCGAAGCTCTGGCTCAACCTGCGGGACTTCCTCGTCGTTGCGGTCCCGATCCTCCTTGCCGGGAGCGTCGCCCTCGCCCTTCTCGAGTACTTCCAGATCGATCGCTACCTCAACCTCGCGGCCCGACCGATCACGTGGAGCCTCGGATTGCCGCTCGCCCTCGGGATTCCCCTCGTGTTCGGCGTGTTCCGCAAGGAGCTGGCGCTCGTCATGCTGTTCCAGGCGCTCGGGACGACCGCCGTGCTCAACGTCCTCTCGCCCGGCCAGGTGATGACGTACACGCTCTTCCTCCTCTTCTACGTGCCGTGCATCGCAACGATCGCCGTCCTGAAGCGAGAACTCGGCTGGGCTCGCACCGGGTTCGTCCTCGCCTCGACCACGGCGATCGCCCTTGCCGTCGGCCTCGTATCGCGCGGGATCGCCGCCTGGCGCGGCTGATTGGCCGCCCGGCGCGGCGGCGCGTATCATCGCTCGCATGGCCCGATGGGAAGAACTCGCCGAGCGAAACTGGGGAGCGCGACGCGAAGCGACGTATGACGTGCCCGGCGCCCGCGCCGCGACGCGCGAGCGGATGCTCGACGCGATCGCGCGCAACGCGTTCGACAACCTTCGCGCATACTCGAACTGCTGCCGCGCGACGCTGTGGGCGCTCGACACCCACCTTCACATCGCCGGGCGGGACGTCCTCCGCGGCACGTCCGCGCTCGCCGGCGGCATCGCGGGGACCGGCGAGACGTGCGGAGCCGTCCTCGGCCCGCTCTTGGCCATCGGATTCGCGCTCGGCGCCGCCGACCTCACCGACCTCGACGCCGACAGGACCGTCCGTGAAGAAGGGAAGCGGTTCGTCGGCCGGTTCCACGACCTCTTCGGCTCGACCCGCTGCTGGGAGATCCAGGAGAATCTCGTCGGCTGGCGGTGCGACGATGCGGCGAAGAACGACGCGTGGTACGCGGCCGGCGGCGGCTTCGCCTGCGCCACCGTCTGCGCGGAGGCCGCGCGGATCGCCGGCGAAGTCATCCTCGACGCGCGCGCAGGGACGGTCTTCGGCTCCAACCCCGTCCGCTAGCCCCGTTCGCGCGCCCGCTTCGTCCGCTCCGCGTCACGACGGGCGATCCGCTCCTCGTCGTGGCGCGCCAGCCGTTCGTCGCGCTCCGACTCGGACCACGAAGACTCGGGGCCGAACCCGTCCCGGATCAGCTCGGCAAGCAGCTTCGGCAGCGAGACCGTGTCGTGAAGCTCGGCGAACGCCCGCCCGTTCACTTGGGCCGAGAGGCCGCCCTCGTACTCCACGACCGCGTAGATCGTTCCGAGCGGATGGACCTGGCCGCGCCGCGCCTCCCAGCGCACGTCGCGGACGCGCCCCGCTCCCCAACGCGCATCGCGAGGCTCGAGGACGGCGCCGCACAGCTCGCGCCACCGGCCGATGTCGCTCCCCGCGTACGCCACGAACCACGTCGACGGAATCGCCTCGTTCACTCTCTTCCTCCCGGGCAGGGACGTTAGCGGAAGCCGCGCCCTTCGTCCAAGGCTTGCGCGCCGAGACGCCGATCTCGTACCGTCATCA
>JAQTVA010000083.1 GCA_028707055.1 Candidatus Bipolaricaulis sp.
CGGAGGGTGACCTTCTCGAGCGCCACGTAGCACGGTTGCCCGCGCCCGATGAACCGAGCGAACGCCTCATCCATCTCGTCGATCGCCCCCTTCTTCAAGAGGGCCCGCGCGAGGTGGGGCCGGCCGACGTTTCCCTTCGCGTGGTTTCTGACGTCGCCCATGTCGAGGTCGACGCCTACCTCCCGGCACTTCTGGACCATCCGCTCCATCCGCCTCACGCGCGCTCGGTCCATCCACTGCAGGAGGTCGGTCAGATCCCGGGCCGTGGGATCGACGAAGTACCCGAGAAGCTCTCCGCTGACGCCGTTGAAATCAGCCTTCAGCTCGACCCCGGCGATCACTTCGACGCCGCGTACCCGCGTCACCCGTTCGGTCAGCTCCGGCGATACGGTGTCGTGATCGGTGACCGCGATACACGAGAGCGCCGCGGCCTTGGCGCGGGTCACGAGCTCATCCACCGTTTGCGTCCCGTCCGACGCGACGGTGTGCAGGTGGAGATCGGCGTATCCGCTCGCAGCCGACGTCCGCTTCACGGTCGACTCGTTTCCGCGGCCCGCACCACGTTTTCCAAGAGCAGCACGGTCGTCAGCGGCCCGACCCCGCCGGGAACGGGGCTGATCCAGCCTGCGACGTCGGACACGGCGGCGAAGTCCACGTCGCCCACCAGCGCGTCGCCGACGACGTTCGTCCCCACGTCGACGACGACGGCCCCGGGACGGACCCAGTCCGCCTTGAGGAAGCGCGGCTTCCCGACCGCAACGCACACGACGTCGGCAAATCTCACGTGCTCCTCCAGTTCTCTCGTCTTCGAGTGGCAGGCGGTCACCGTCGCTCCGCGAGCGAGGAGGAGCTGGCCGAGCGGTCGACCCACAACGAGGCTTCGACCGACGACGACGGCGTGGGCGCCGCGCAGCTCGATCCCGTGTCCGTCGAGCAGGGCCATCACCGCCGCCGCGGTGGCGGGAACGAAACCGGGCTGTCCGGAGAAGAGCCTTCCAAGCGATAGCGTGCTGGCGCCGTCGACATCCTTCTCGGCAGGGATCGCATCCTGCACGGCACGAAGGTCGACGCCGGCGGCTACCGGCGTCTCCACCATGATCGCATCCACGGACGGATCGGCGGACAGCGCGCGGACGGCGTCCACGAGGGATTTCGTCGTCGCCTCAGCGACTCGAGCGTCCAACACGCGCACACCGAGCTTGCCGCCGAGACGCTGCTTGGCGCGGAAGTACGCGAGGGCGGCGCCGTCGGATGTGCCTATCACGACCGCAAGGCATGGCGGCGTGCCCGTTCGTGCAGCCAACGCGGAGGCGCGTCCCGCGAGATCGTCGCGCCGCGCGTCGGCGAGAGGCTTCCCCTCAAGTTGCTTCGCGCTCACGTTGTTCCTTCCAGATCCGATCGAGGATCCCGTTGATGAATCCGCGCGCTTGCTCGGTTCCGTACGTTTTCGCCAACTCGACCGCCTCGTCGAGGGCCACCTCGGGCGGAACATCGCTCGAGTAGAGGAGCTCATAGACGCCGATCCGGAGGATATTCCGGTCGAGGAGGGCGAGCCGGTCGAACCGCCACCCGACCGTCCGCTCTCCGATCAGGCGATCGATCTCCTCGCGGCGGCCGATGATCCCGTGGTAGACGTCCTCGATGTATGAACGCTGGTCGCCGAGGTCTTCGTCCTCCCAAGCTTCCTCGAGGTCGACAGGGAGGAACTCCGTGCGGTAGAGCGCGAACAAGACCAACTCGCGGGCTCGAGATCTCTGCATCGCTTAGGGCCGTACGGAAACTAGATTTGGCCGGTGTCTTCCCATTCGTCCGTGCTCTCCCGCGGGTTCTCCTCGCCCGGCTCGTCGGCCTTCACGACGCGCTGCACATCCACATTCACGGCGCTGACGCGAAGCCCGGTCATCCGTTCGATCTCGGCCTTGATGCGTGCCTGCACCTGCTTCGCGACCTTGCGAATGGGAACCCCGTACACCACGGTGATGCGCACGGTCACGGTGACGACGTCGCCGTCGACCGTCGTGTCGACATACCGTCTCATCCCTTCGCCGCGTCGGAAGACGCTGTCGCCCGGCCGGAGGTTGGCGATTCCGCCGATCTCC
Organism: Candidatus Bipolaricaulis sp.; assembly: GCA_028707055.1. Classification (GTDB taxonomy): domain Bacteria; phylum Bipolaricaulota; class Bipolaricaulia; order UBA7950; family UBA9294; genus JAPLGD01. Next base: position 2,100 of record JAQTVA010000083.1, read on the forward strand.
GACACGGCGATGCCGGCGATGGCCGTGACGACGTCCTTCGAGATCCCTACGCTCCCTTTGTCCGCGTCGACCATCCCGGCCTCCTCACTTCTTCCCCGCGTCGTGCGTGTGCGGGGGAACGACCTTCTTGACGTTGACATCGACGGACGAGACCGACAGCCCGACGAGCCGCTGGATGTCGCGCTCGACGTTCTGCTGGACGCCGAGGGCCACCGCGTGCACCGGGTATCCGTACTCGACGGCAATCCGGAGTTCGAGGCGGACTTGGTCGTTGACGAGCTCCGTCTTGATCGTGGGCGCCACGTCTTCGACGCCGAAGATGCTCATCAGGCCTCCGGGTGAGCCCGCGGAGTGCCCGACCCCATCGACCTTCTCCGCCGCAATGCGGGCAATGGAGGCGATGACCTCTTCGGCCATCGTGATCCGCCCGTCATCATCGACGATCTCGATCCTCTTGTCCGCCATCCCTCCTCCTCGCTAGACCCGCTCGACGTACGCCCCCGTGCGCGTGTCGATCTTCACGCGATCGCCCTCTTTCACGAACAGCGGAACCCGGACGACGGCCCCCGTCTCGAGCGTCGCCGGCTTGTCGACGTTGGAGACCGTGTCGCCGCGCACGCCCGGCTCGGTGCGCGTGACCAGGAGCTCCGTGAAGTTCGGGAGGTCGACCTTGACCATCTCCGACTTGTAGTAGTAGCCGATGACGTTGGTTCCCTCGACGAGGAACTCGGCCTGCGGTCCGAGCATCTCCTTCGGAATCGGGAACTGGTCGAACGTCGCGACGTTCATGAAGTTGTAGTTGTCGCCGTCGTGGAACAGGTACTGAAGCTCTCGCGACTCCATGAACACGGTCGACGTGTCCTCGAATCCACGGAAGGTCTCGCTCGTCACCTTTCCCGTCTTCAGATGCTTCAGTTTGGTCGAGGCCACGGCGCTGCCCCGCCCGCGCTTGTTGTGCTCGTACTCGAAGACCTCGTAGAGCTCGCCTTGGTAGAGAATGATCATGCCCTTGCGCAGATCGCTGATCGAAAGACCCATGGTGATTGACTCCCTTCCCTCATTGGCACGCGCCGCCAAGACGCGCTCTTGACCTATGATATCCCGAGAGAGCCGTTCGTCGCCAACAAACCCGCTCGCGACGCGAACCTCGTCGCCTACCCCTGGCCGCCGTCAGGAACCTCCGCGGCGCCTCTTCGAGGCGGTCTGGAGGGCGTCGGCCGCGATGTGCAGCAGATTGGGGAGGTACAACCCGACGGCGATCGCCACGAACGTCGCGCCGTCGGGCAGTCGGAGACCGAGATCGCGATGTCCGATCCACCCCACGGCGATCGCGACGCCAGCGACCCACGCGAGGACGTAGCCGACGCGGGTCAGCGGACCGAACACCCAGTGGTGGGACAGCCGCCGGTGCCGAAAGAGCGCGGCATATGGCCACCACAGAATGCGGAGCGGCCCCCACCTCTTGAACGGTCGGCTGCCCGCGAGATCGAGGTCTGGACTCAGGAAGACCATGGACGCTACATAGGCGCCCGCGAACGTGGCCGCCGCGGGCCAGGCGACCCACCCCCGCCACACCGCGTACCCGCCTACGGCGCTCCAGACGACGAGGAGAAGAAGCTCGATTCGGAGATGGGCCTTCCCGGACGGCATGCCGCAGACTATGCTTGAGATCGTGGTTCTGGACAAGCGACCGCCACCTTGACGCGGTCGGACGCCTTCGATACAATGACTTAGCAGGCTCGTCAATCAAGTGCTAACCAAGGTCGAAGGAGGAGATAGGCATGGCGACCAAGGCATTGGGGAAGCGGGTGAAGCCCCTAGGAAAGAGGGTCTTGGCCAGGAAGATCGAACAGGAATCGCGGACATCCTCGGGGGGAATCGTTCTCCCCGACTCCGTGAAGAACGAGAAGACGATTCGCGCGGAAGTCGTCGCGATCGGCACGGATGAGAAGTTCGAGGTCAAGGTTGGCGATCAGATCCTCGTGGCCAGCTTCTCCGGCACGGAGATCGAAGAGGGCGAAGACAAGTACATCCTCGTCGAGGAGAACAAGGTCCTCGCCATCATCAAGGACTAGTCGACAAAGGGGGAAACCAAGATGGCGAAGGAAGTCATTTTCGGTGAGGAAGCACGACGCAGGATGAAGGTCGGCATTGACAAGCTTGCCGACGCGGTACGCATCACGCTCGGCCCGCGCGGCCGGAACGTCATCATCGACAAGAAGTTCGGCACGCCCGACATCACGAACGACGGCGTGACCATCGCGCAGGAGCAGGAGTACAAGGACGTCTTCGAGAATATGGGAGCCCAACTCGTCAAGGAAGTCGCGTCGAAGACGAACGACAACGTCGGCGACGGGACGACGACGGCGACCGTTCTCGCCCACGCCATGATCGAAGAGGGGTTCAAGAACCTTGCCGCGGGCGCGAATCCGATGGAGATGAAGCGCGGGCTCGAGAAGGGCTCGGCCTCCATCGTCGATGAGCTCAAGAAGATGAGCCGCAAGCTCAAGTCGAAGGAGGAGACGGCACAGGTCGGCGCAAACTCCGCGAAGGACGAGTCGATCGGGAAGATCATCGCGGACGCCATGGAGGCTGTCGGCGAGGACGGCGTCATCACCGTCGAGGACTCGGACACCATAGAGACCTACTACGAGGTCGTCGAGGGAATGCAGTTCGACCGTGAGTACACGTCGCCGTACTTCGTCACCGATCCGAAGAAGATGGAGGTTCTGCTCGAGAAGCCCCTCATCCTGGTCACCGACCTTGAGCTGAAGAGCGCCACGGACCTCGTCCCCATGCTCGAGAAGGTCGTTCAGACCGGCAGGCCGATCCTCCTCATCGCGAAGGACGTGACCGGCGAGGCTCTGACGACCCTCGTTCTCAATAAGCTGAAGGGAACGCTCTCCAGCTGCGCGGTGAAGGCCCCCGGCTTCGGCGACCGCCGCAAGGCGATGCTCGAAGACATCGCGGTCCTGACCGGCGCCACCGTCGTTGCCGAAGACGCCGGAATGCAGATCAAGGACACGACGCTCGACATGCTCGGCTCCGCGGAGCGGGTCAAGGTCGACAGCGCGAACACGACGATCATCGGCGGCAAGGGCAAGGCCGCGGCGATCCAGGGCCGGATCGAACAGATCGAGGCCCAGATCGAGACCACGGACTCCGACTACGATCGCGAGAAGCTGGAAGAGCGGAAGGCAAAGCTCGCCGGCGGCGTCGCGGTGATCAAGGTTGGCGCTCCGACCGAGACCGAGCTGTCGGAGAAGAAGCACCGCATGGAGGACGCGCTCGAGGCCACGAAGGCTGCCGTCGATGAAGGCGTGCTTCCCGGCGGCGGCGTCGCGCTGGTCAACGCGTCCAAAGTCCTCGCCAAGATCGAGGCTGACGGCGATGAGGCGGTCGGCATCCGCATCCTGGCTCGTGCTCTCGAGGCTCCGATGCGCCAGCTCGCCCAGAACGCCGGGTTCGAGGGAGGCATCGTCGTCGGAAAGGTCCGCGAGCAGAAGAAGGGCGTCGGCTTCGATGTGATCCGGGAGGAGTACCGCGACATGTTCGAGGCCGGGATCATCGACCCGACGAAGGTCACGCGGTCGGCGCTCCAGAACGCCGTGTCGATCGCCGGGATGCTCCTGACGACCGACGCGCTCGTCGGCGAAATCAAGGAGAAGGAAGAGAACCCGATGCCGCAGATGCCGGGCGGCATGCCTCCGTACTAATCTTCACCGGTTGTCTACACCCCTTCCGCTCGACTACGATCGGGCGGAAGGGGTTTCTTCTTTCATGGAGCGAAAGATCGGTCTTGCCTTGGGAGGCGGTGGCGCGCGCGGCCTCGCCCACCTCGGGGTCCTGATCGGCCTCGAGGATGCGGGGATCCCGATCCGTGCGATCGCCGGAACGAGTATGGGCGCGGCACTCGCTGCGTCCATGGCCCTCGGCATGGACCTCCGCAGAGTCGAGAAGCTCCTCTTGACGCTGAACCTCAACAGCATGCTGCAGGTAAGCGACAACACACTGCGCGAAGTGCAGCGGATCATCGGACGAAGCGTGATGGAGTACTTCCGCGGATCGACGTGGAAGGCCGAGGCGGCGGCACCGCCGGAATTGGAGCGCCTCCGCGAGTTGTTCGGCCTCCTGACGGGGGGGAAGCGGTTCGACGAGACCCGGATTCCGTTCGCGGTCGTCGCCGCCGACGTCGAGACGGGTCAGCGCGTCGTGCTGCGCGAGGGGAAGATCGGACCGGCCGTGACCGCCAGCACCGCGGTGCCCGGCATCTTCTCTCCGGTCGCCTACGGCGGCCGCTACTTGGTGGACGGCGGAATCGTCGACAAACTCCCCGTGGATGTGGCCGTGGAATTGGGGGCCGACTCGGTCATCGCTGTCGACACGGGCGCGCCGCTCACGCGGCGCGTGGAGAGCGTCCTCGAGGCGATCCTCCAGGCGCAGCGGGCGACGTCGAAACACCTGACCTTGCTCCAACTGGAGATCGCCCAACGGCGCCTGGAGG
>JAQTVA010000006.1 GCA_028707055.1 Candidatus Bipolaricaulis sp.
GGTCACGCTCGCTCTCGAATACCATCCGCACCGCTCGTTCCCGCACCTCGGGGGAGTACCTGCTTGGTCTTGCCATGCCTCCATCCTCTCAAGCAATTCGGTCTCCGGCAATCCCGGGGCGGTTCATCTCGTGGCTTAGGTCCGGCAAGAGGACTCACGCTGCCCTCCTTCGATCCCGAGAGCGGCGATCACGAGACGTAGTCGTCCATGGCTCCACGGCACCTAGAGCGATACCGGCAGGCGCGGGCGCATGTGGCCTGGGACTACGTGGAGCTTTCGATATGGTCGTCACTGTCCGGCGCCAAACGGAAGACGGGCCTCGGCCGAGAACCTCAGAAGAAGGCTCGCCCCTGCAGTTGTCCATCCGGTTGCCTCACTGCTTAGGCCCAACTCCAGGCCGAGAGCAGCTCCCACTCTCAGGTAGGGCATCAGATCGGCCGCGATTCGTATGCTGCCTGAGACCGCCGCCCAGTTATGAGCTAGGTCGAGTGCAGCCGACACGCCTGCATACAGGGTCGCTGTGCCGAACTCGCGGACTTCGAATCCAAGATCGCATCCCAAGGCACCACCTGAGGCAGCGTAGTAGCCGCTCGGAAGCGAGACGAAAGCGCCGAACTCGGTTGTCTCACGAGATACCCCAACACGGACCTGCGTCACGCCGGAGACCATGGGAGGCGATGTTTGCCACAAGACGACGGACTGCATGATGCCGAGGCCCAAGCTCCAAGCTGTGCCGTTGTCCGGCGGAGTGGGGATTACGGGCAGGGAACGCGAGACAATCACGACAGGGACGATGATGATCGGTGCACTGCTGTGGCTCTCGTATGATGGGGTCTGGAAGACCTGGTTCTCGAGACACCATGCGGCGACCTGACTCTCCACGTAGGCCCCAAGCTCATCAAAGGTCAAGACTCCATTGTGATCACTATCCGCGGCAGCTTGTTCGAGGCTCTGCAGGACAAAGTACGTTAGTACGCCATGGCCCAAGTCATCGCGCTCATAAGCGACTTCGCCGCTCTGGCATGCACTGAGCAGAGCTCGCCCCCCACCCGCGCCAGCGTCGGTGAAGATGTCCTTCGCTATGGAGTCGCCAGTTCCCTTGACGAGGAGCCCTGGAGCCGGGACGCTCTTCCCTTGACCTGCGCTATGGCAGGAGTCCACAATGATCGCGACAGGACCTACGGGCAGTCTGCTGACCATGTACCCAAGCAGATCATCGAGAATGTATGTGCTCTCGTCACCCAGGACAGCGTCGTAGGGCAACAGGACCTCGTCTAGGCGGTCGCCATCCACTTCATCGCCGTCGCGGTCTTGCACGAAGCTCCCGTGGCCGGAGAAGTAGACGAACACAAGGTCACCGGACCGTGCGCTCTTGCTGACACTGGCGAACGCCTTCTCGATCCCTGATTTGGTCGCCTTCGAACCTTTGAGCAAATGGATGTTCTGTTGTGGAACCCCACAGCGTTCGACGAGCGCATCGCGAATCTCCTGTGCATCAGACTCAGCATATCGGAGGCTACGCCCGGAGAGGGACGGATCCCCGTACTTGCTGATGCCGATGACGATCGCCCAGGTCTTGCCTCCAGCAGTCTGTGAAGCAGCCACTGCAGAAAACGCCAACCACACGCAGCTCACGGCGACAAGCACGCCGACAAACCGAGCGCACGCCGCCCCAAAGTCCAGCATACGGCGGTTTCCATCACAGCAACTCAGGGAGGATCGCCTCCTGCCAGAAGCTTCCTTGCTGATCGCCCTCATTCCTGTTGCATTATAGCGCTAGGTGGTTCACGATCACTGATCGAGTGATATACTAGCTCTCATGGCCTTCACGCATCGTCTGGCTATTGTGAGGCCGAGGTGCCAGGCATGAGAACGAGACTCCGTCTGGAAGGGCGAGATGCCCTACATCTCTGGGGAGCTACGGCAAGAGGCATTGTTGCCGTCGCGATTGTCGCCGGAGGTGCATTGCTGCTATCCAACTGCGACTGGCCCTTCGGAAGCTTCAGCGCATCGCCGAGCCGGGGAAACGCTCCTCTGACCGTCCACTTCACACCGAACAGCACAGTGCGCGTGACTGACTGGTATTGGGACTTCGGCGATGGCTCAGCAAGCGCTTCTGAGAGACCGAGCCACACCTACACACAAGCCGGGGCGTACGACGTTTCGCTAACCATCGTATACACGGCCGCCAACGGGCAGGAAGCCACGCACACAGAAACCCAAACGAGCTACATAACGGTGTCCGGTGTGGCGGTTGAGCGGTGGCTGTACATCACGAATTTCCTCAAGAGTGAACTCCTGCGGATTCGAGAAGACGGCAGCGATGCGGAGATCCTTGCCAACCTGGGCAATGCGCTTGAGCTTCCGACCGGGCTCGCCATCGATCCCGGGACTTCCTCTGTATTCGTAATTGGCGCTCTTGGGGGCGTGATTCGGACAAACGCAGATGGCGAAGGCGCGGTGACTCTGACCGACACGATCAAGCACCTCGGACTTGGAGTGCTCAATGACATTGACGTGGACCCGACGAATGGCTTCGTCTATCTCGCGGGCTCCCAAGGGGTCGCTCGGGCGGCTACTACCTCTCCCGGCGTGTGGTCTGTTCTCAATGGTTTTGCCATCGGACTACCCGGGGTTGACGGCGTGACATCCCTGGCAGTGGACGCCAAGTCTGGCAGGATCTACTGGATCAGCTACTCGACGCCTCATGTCTGGCGGTCAAACCTCGATGGCACGGGGACGATCGACCTTGGTAACCTGCAGGGAGTCCTATGTCAGCCCTGGGGTATCGCTGTCGACGCGGCGCACCAACGACTCTACGTTATCAACGACGTAGACAACGGGCTCCGTTGGTCCATAGTGAGCGCTTCGCTCGATGGGACAGATGCAAGAGATCTCGGCAATCTCGGGCAAGGCACCGCCTATCCACTCGCTCTCACGATTGATTCATCTAGTGACTCCATCTATGCACTCTATTACGAAGGTTCGTCGGCCTACCTCGTGAGTACGGACCTGGAAGGCAGGCTTACGGGGAGTTTCGGGGATCTTGGGGGCCTACTGAGTGAGTCGGGCGGTGGTACGGACATCGCTCTCTGGTCGAATGACTGATGGTCTGTCCCTCTAGAGTGGTCTCTAGCCAGCTCTGTTGACTGTTCCCAGGCTTCGGAGTCTACCGCAGTACTTCGTAGGGAACGGGGGCACACGAGGCGCAGTTGCGCGACCGCATCTACAAGGCGGCAGTAGGGGCGAAAGCCAGATGACACGTCAAGAATCAAGACCTTACCGATCGCCCGTGGTTGCCGGACCGGTGTTCCCCGTCCCGCCTCCAAGCTGGAGGAACCTCTCGCGAAAACACCGTATATACCACGTTCGCAGCGCTTTCAACTCGCCAATGTGAGTCGCGACATGCTGGGTAGCAGACAGGAGAAGGCTTGTCGAGTGAAGCGCCACCTGCTGAAGCATCCTCGAGTTTCGCAGGACCTGAGCTGGAACCGCGTACCTTCCGCTTCTGCACGCGGCTAGAAGGTGGCTCATGTCTCTCGCGTGCCCAATCTCAGACCAGTAGCCGTAGAGTCCCAAGTACTGCGCCGGGTGCCCGAGACGAACTGAAAGGTCCCGGAGGTTCCTCGGACCGCCCGCAAGCGAGTACCACTGCTTTGGCGGTAAGCGATTCTCGCGTCGATCCTTCTCCATCAACTCGCGAACTGCTTCGAATCTTGGCGCGCGTAGTTCGGCTCGGAGCGCGGCTAAATCCTGCTGGACAATCCCCCGCGGAGGCGCACTGAGACGAGGGCCGAGCTCATCGTGCGCAACTGCCTTGGCCCACTCCTTGCCTCTCGCAGTGGACAAGTCGTGCTTCTCTGCTTGCCGTACCCGCTCGGCTACATGGAAGAACTGCCAGGACAGACTGCGCAGTGCGGTCTCATTCTCGGCCAGGTACTCGATACTGAGCAGCCCTTCGAACATGCTTCTCACCTGTAGCCATGCGGGCATGCAGGCGCCTGCGTTTAGCAGAACGTCTACTGCATCTGCCATTTCGATCATGTGCAGCAAGATCGCGCTGAGCGACTCCCTCTCCGCGCTCTCCTGGCACTGCCAGGTTTCAAGACTGGACAGGACCTCCATCGCGCGGTCAAGCATGAGCTGGCAGCACTCGCTCGCCTCTCGTGCGTACCGCTGAGTATCAGCGTCGGCGGGTTGGTGCGCGATGTCGTCAGTTTCTCTGTCCATGTTCGGCCTCAAGGATGATGCGGGAGGTTCCCCGTGGATCCTTCGTTCACTCTACCGCGGGACTTCGCGATGGCGCTAGGCCATGTCATGCCCCCAGAGGGTCACGATGTCACGCATCCGCTGCAATTGCCCGGCTGCGCAGAGCGCGATCACCGCGCGAGGTTGCTCCGCTGATACAGCTTCCCTCGCCAGACAAAGAGGCCAAAGACGAGGATCATGATGGCGCTGGCGATGTGGGGGGCGCGGATGGGGCCGAGGTAGAGGTCGTCGCCGCGGGTGAGCGTCACGATCGAGCGGATGACGGCGTAGAGGATGAAGTACATGGCGGTGGAAAAGCCGTCTTTGTAGCCCTTCTTGCGGATGGCCCACAGGTACGCGAAGGCCGCGAGATTCAGGATCATCTCGTAGATCATCGAGGGGTGCGTGGCCATTCCGGGATACGCCATCCCTGCTGGCGAGTCGGCGGGGAAGCGGATGCCCCACGGGAGCGTGGTCGGGACGCCGTAGGCGTCGCCGTTCATGAGGTTTCCGACCCGGCCGATGGCTTGGCCGAGGATGAGGCTCGGGACCATGGCGTCGGTGAGCGCCCAGAAGTTGACCTTCTTGTAGCGGCTGAAGAGGTAGACGGCGAGGATTCCGCCGAGCACGCCGCCGTGGATGGCCAAACCGCCCTGCCAGATCTTCACGATCTCGATGAGGTGCCGGCCGTAGTAGTCCCACTGGAAGGCGACGTAGTACAGGCGGGCGAAGAGGATGGCGACGGGGATCGTCCACAGGACGAGGTCGAGGAGCGACTCGGAGGAGAGCGCGATCTCTTTGCGGCGCACTTCACGGGTGAGCAGCCAGAAGCCGACGGCGATGGCGATCACGTACATCAGGCCGTAGTAGCGAATCGTCACCGGCCCGATCTCGACGAGGATTGGGTGCATCGTCTTCCCCCTCTCTCCGGTATGATCGGAGTATATGGCGTTCCGACGCGTCGGCAAAGCACTCCTGCCCGTGGCATCCGGCGTCTTGACCGCGCTCGCTCTGCCGGGTTTCGGCGCCGGCCCGCTCGTGTTCGTCGCGCTCGTCCCGTGGTTCTGGACGCTCGAGGACGGCCGCGGGTTCCGGAACGGGGTCCTCTTCGGGGCGACCTTGTTCGCCCTCGACTTCCGCTGGGTGCTTACGCTCTTCCGCTTCACGCCGCTCGTTGTCGTTGGGTACATCCTGCTCGTGGCGTACCTGGCCGTTCCGGTCGGCGTGATGGGCGTTCTCCTCTCACGGGCGCATCGGCGTGGCCCATGGGCGTTTCTTGCGGCGTCCGTCGTGGCGTGGACACTGCTCGAGTTCCTGCGCGGTCTGGGTCCTCTCGGGATCGGGTTCTCGGCGCTTCATCTCGCCCTCTACCGCATCCCGTCGCTCGTTCAGCTTGCCGCCTACGCTGGGCCGCTGGCGATCACGGCGTGCCTCGTCGCCGCGAACGTCGGGGTCTACTACCTCGTGCGCACGCGCCGTGTGCGATTCGCCGTCGTCGCCGCGGCGGCGCTTGCGGTCCTGGCCGCGCCTGCGTTGGTCCCGATCGTTCCCGACGCGTCGCTCGCAGAGCGGGTCGCCGTCGTGGCATCGACGGTCTCGCAGGAAGCGAAGCTCAACTCGCGCAACCTCTCCGCCTTGACCGAGCGGTACCTCGCGCTCGGAGAGGAGGCGATCTCTGCGGATCCGGATCTTGTGGTGTTCCCCGAGTCGTTCCTTCCGGCGTACATCCTCCAGGCTCCCCGCGTCTTCGATCGGTTCGCCGAGCTTGCGCGGCGGGGCGAGACGTCCATCTTGTTCGGCACAGGCGACTGGCGCGACGGGGGCATCTACAACAGCGCGGTGCTCCTCGACCCCACGGGCGCCGTGGTCGCCGTCTACGACATGCTGCGGCCGGTGCCGTTCGGCGAGTACGTCCCGGCCCGCCACGTGTGGGAGGCCCTCGGCCTCGGCCGGCTCGCAGGCTCTTTCCTACCGATGGATCTCAGCTTCGGGAAGACGGTTCAAGTGCTCGCGGGGATCGGGACGCCGATCTGCTTCGAGTCCACGTTTTCCTCGGGCTCGCGTCGCCTGGTCCTGCGGGGCGCCACGCTCCTGGTGACGGTCACGAATGACGCGTGGTTCGTGAGAAGCTCGGAGCTTCCGACGCATTTCGCGTTTGCTGTGTTCCGCGCGGTCGAGAACCGACGCTGGTTCGTTCAAGCCGCCAACGGCGGCATCTCGGGGATCGTGGCTCCGGACGGGCGCATCGTGCGGACGACGAGCGAGGAGGGGGTGCTCGTGGGAGACGTTCACCGCAGGGAGGATCTCACGCTCTACACGCGGGTCGGCGATGCGCTCGTGCTCGCTCTCCTCGGCGCCGCGGCGGCCGGTCTTCTCGTCATGCGTCGCCGGCGGCCGGCCGTCCAAAGCGAAGGGGAGTGAGACGTTGTCTCACTCCCCTCGAGCCCTTGGAGGTCGTGGGTGTGTCGCTCGGGCTACGGCTTCGTTGCCGCCGGGAGGATGCTGTCGCCGGATGCGGTGAGAGCCTCGACGTCGGCGGTCACGAAGGTGAGCCGGTAGATTTGATAGTCCCCATCGCGGTCGCTGACGAAGGCGATGCCGGTTCCGTCCTCGAGCCAGTACGGGCAGAACTCATCGTCGCTCGTGTTGATGTCGGTTCCGCTAACCCCGTACGTTTCGTCCACGTAGTCCTCAAGCAGCTCGGCGTACGTGCCGTACGGGTCGATCACCCAGAGGTCGGTCTGCCCCGAGTCGGAGACGGACGCGATGATGAGGGTGCCGTCCGGCGACCACGACGGTCTCGAGATCCCCGCTCCGGCCGGCAGCTTGAGGTCGACGCTGGCCATCGTGAAGATCGGCGACGCGTCCCCCGCCCGCTCGCCGGCGCCGGGGTCGAAGATCTCTTCCGCCGAGCCGTCGTCGTAGAGGATCCACAGCGAGCTGTCCCCCGTGGAGTTGGCGTCGGAAACGAAGGCCACGTCATCGTTCACCGGAGAGCAGGCCGGGGCAATCGCAAAGCTCGGAGACTGCTCGCTCAGTTGCTCCGCGGCACCTCCGTCGGCGTCGATGATGTAGAGCTCCCAGGTTGTCGTCGACGGGGTCTGAGCGGCGTTCGACGCGTACACGATCTGGCCGCCCGACGACCAGGAAGGCTGAATCTGGTTCGACGCCGTCTGCTGCGTCAGCGGAGAGAGTCCGCTCCCCGTCACGCTCATGGTCCAGAGGTTCCAGCTCTGCCCATCTTCGGCCGAGTAGGCGATCGTGTTCCTCGTGTCGCGCACCAGGTCCGGGAAGAACTCGTCGTCGTCGGTGACGTTCACCGCGCCCTCGTCGGTTCCGTCGGCCTTCATCCGGTAGATGTCGTACTGCCCGGATCGGTTCGACGCGAAGGTGATCATCGCCGGGCCGATCACCACGGTCACGAGGTCCATGCCGATCCGCCCGTCGTTGTCGGTCACGGTCAGGATGGCGGTGTAGGTCCCCGCCTCCGTATAGGGGTGAGGAATGAGCACGCTGATGTCGGTGCCCTCGTACGTCGTCCCGTCGTCCACGTCGAGCTCGTAGCTGACGATCGTCCCGTCGGGATCGTTCGACCCGGCGAGATCGAACGTCACCGTGACGGGAACCTCCGTGTCGCCTCCCACGTCGAACACCAGGAAAGCGATCGGTCCCTGCCCGAAGAACCCTCGGCACGCGGTGAGTCCGATCGTCAGGATCGCGAGAAGACCCACCACGGTCGCGACTCTCCTGCGCGTGCGTCGGGCTGCGCTGTCATGTCCGAACATCGTTTCGACCTCCTTAGGAGCTGTCCTGTCCATCATCGTTCTACGCCCAGCGTGACACCTCCGACGAAGTCTACTTCTCGGCTTGTTTGCGACCCCTGGACCCCTGGACGCGGGAGCCGGGGGGTTCGTCCCGAACGAAGGTGATCGATGTCAGGGGGACACCAACGGGGATGCAATGTGTATATTGGGCACCGAGGAGGCAACCGGCCCGTGTATCGGATGCAGGACGAGGTGACCTTGTTGCGCGCTTCGCTGCAGGGAGAGACCGCCGCATGGGGAGAGATCGTGACTCGGTACAAGGACGCCGTGTTCGGTCTCTGTCTCGGATTCCTCCGCAACCGAGCCGACGCGGAGGACATCACGCACGACGCGTTCATCCGCGCCTACGTGAACCTGCGCCGGTACCGGCTCGACAAGCGATTCTCGACGTGGGTGTTCACGATTGCGGCCAACCTGTGCCGTAACCGACTGCGCTACCGCAGGACCCACCCCGTGTTCGAGCTCGAGACCGACTCGGGAGGGGGCACGGACCCGGCACGGGAAGTGGCCAAGGAGGAGCGGCATGTGCGCGTTCGTGAGGCCTTGGAGCGGCTTCCGTACGCGTATCGCGCCCCGCTGGTGTTGCGGTTCTACAACGACCTGTCGTACCGCGAGATCGGGGACATCCTGGGGATCCCCGAAGGGACGGTCAAGACTCGGATTCATCGAGGGAAAGCCATGTTGAAGGAACAGCTGGGAGAGGAGCGTGATCCATCGTGAACACGGATCCTTTGGAGATGTTGTTGCGGGACACGCTTCGAGAGGACGCGGCGTCGGCGTCGGGACGCCTCAACGGGCTGGAACAGCGGATCGTCGCAGAACTGGGGGATCGCGCGCCGCGGCTGGGTTGGGTCGAAGCGCTGAGGCAGCTCGTCGCTCCGACGCGCGCCGCGCGCCTCGGGCAGGTGGCCGTGGTGGCCGCCACGGCGGCCGCGTTCCTGATCGTCGGGGCGATCGTCGGGAAGGACCTTCCTCTCGTCGGCGGCCATCCGAAGGCCGAGTCCCGCGAGACGATGCTTCGTTCCGCGGCGGAGAACGAGCTCCTCTTCGTCCTCCCGGCGCTCAACGCCGAGAACGTATCCGTGGTCGGGAGCTTCAACGATTGGGAGCCCTCGCCCCTGTCCGATGAGGATGGCGATGGGATTTGGACGGCGCGGGTCTCCGTCCCGCCCGGCCGGTACGAATACGCGTTCGTCATCGACGGGCGCTGGTGGGGCCAAGACCCGCTGGCCGACGAGTACGTCCGCAGCTTCGGGGAGTACAGCTCGGTCCGCTACGTGGGCGGAGGAGGCGATGGCGTATGACGCGGCGGCTCCTCGTCCTTCTCGGGACCCTCGGCGTGATGCTCGCGTCGGCCGGGGTCGCCGGGCAGGCGGAGATCGAACTCACCGACTTCCAGGGCGCGCTGTCGGCCATTCCCGTGGCCGCGGAGGCAAGGGTCCTGGCGGCGTTGGACCGCGCGCTCCGGCAGGAGGGGTTCCCGGCGTCCGATGTGCAGCGCCTGTTTGAGCGCCTGCTGACGGTTCCCGCCGCGGCCGCAGACAAGGAGGCCGTCATCCTCACCCTCGTCGCGGGACTCGAAGAAGGGATTCCGGTCGACGGACTGCTCAACAAGGCCTTCGAAGGGTTGGCGCGAGGCGTCTCGCTGCGTTCTCTGGATCAGCTCTTGCGACAGCGCCTCCGGATCCTGATCGAGGTGCGCGACCTCCTCTACGCCAAGGGGATCTTCCGCGCCTCCGCGGGCGCCAGCACCAGCTTGGGAACCTCGGCCCTGCCGGCGGCGCGGTTCGACGCGATGTTGAGCCAGCTCGGCGACGCCGTGGGCGACTACCTCGAGAGCGGGGGGAGTCCGCACGATGGTCACCGGATCTACCAGAACGTTGAGGCGCGACTCACGATGCTCCGGGGTTCCGTTCTGGCACCTGCGGACGTGGATCTCGTCCTCCAACGCATCACTCCGGAGGATTTGACGCGCGTCGTGCTTGCCGCGCTTAATTGAGTCTAGGAGCAATCGAGCGAGAAGGAATCGCCTCAAGGAGGAGACATGAAGAGAGGGACGTGCCGAGTCGGAGCGACGCTCATCCTCCTCATCGCGCTTGTCGGAGCGGTGGGATGGGCTCAGGGCGTGGCGCCGAAGGGGATCATTCCGACTCCTCCGGAGTCGACGGAGCTTGAAGTCCGGGTTTGGGTCGATCGCGGCGCGTACGCGGTCGGCGAGCCGATCACGATTCACTACAGCGTCAACAAGGCGGCCTACATCTACGTCTGGGACATCACCCCGGACGGGCAGGCGAACCAGATCTTCCCGAATACGTTCCCGGGCGGATCGAACAACTACGTGGCCGCCGGGGAGCACACCATTCCTGGGGATTGGCGGGTCGTCCCTCCGCTGGGCACCGAGTACCTGCAGATCCTGGCGACGACGTCGCCCGTCGATCCGTTCGCCTACTTCTCGCCCGATCCCGAGTCGTTCCAGGCGCAGATCGAGGTGCAGATCCTCGGGGTCCTTCCCGTCAGCGAGCGAAGCTGGAACTTCACGAGCTTCGAGATCGTCTCGGGAACCGTGCCGAGCTACGGGATCCTCAACGTGACTTCCGTGCCGGCGGGTGCGACGATCGTCCTCGACGGCCAGTACGCCGGGTACACGCCGCGCACGCTCTACGTCAGCCAGGGGTTCCACGAGATGGACATCTCCAAGGCGGGGCATCGGTCGTGGCACGGTGCGATCTTCGTCATCGGCGGGCGGACGCGCGACATCAACGCCACCCTCGCCGCCATTGTGCCTCCCAACCAAAGCCCGGTTCCTGCGTTCGTGTTCGTGCCCTCTTCCCCCAACGTCAACGAATGGGTGCAGTTTGACGCCTCCGCGTCGTTCGATCCCGATGGAACGATCGCGTCGTTCGCCTGGGCGTTTGGGGATGGCTTGACGGGAACCGGACCGACCGTGTGGCATCGGTACGCGGCCGGAGGCGCGTACACGGTCACCCTGACCGTGACCGATAACCTCGGCGCGGCTTCGCCGGTCAGCGAGCTCCTTCAGGTCGGGCCCACGAATCAGCAGCCTGTGGCGCTGTTCACGGCCGACCCGGCGGTCACGAGCGTCGGAGGGTGGGTGCAGTTCGACGCAACCGCCTCGTACGATGTGGATGGGACGATCGTGACGTATGCGTGGACGTTCGGGGACGGCACCACGGACAGCGGCGCGACGGTGTGGCATCGATTCAACGTGCCCGGAGCGCTCGCCGTGACGCTCACGGTGACCGATGATAAGGGCGCTCAGGACGTCGAGACCCACTCGGTCCAGGTCGGCTCGCTGAACAACCCGCCGACCGCGGCGTTTGCCTACGCCCCACCGATGCCCCTCGTGATGGAGTGGGTGCAGTTCGACGCTTCGGCGTCGAGCGACTCCGACGGGACCGTCGCCTCGTACCAGTGGGCGTTCGGCGATGGGTCGACGTCGTCCACCGGCCCAGTGGTGTACCACCAGTTCGCCACGACGGGCTCATTCTCGGTGACGCTCACCGTCGTCGATGACGACGGCGCGACGAATGCGCAGACGCAGCTCGTCCAGGTGGGCGTTCCGGCCCAGGCGCCCGTGGCGGCGTTCGTGTACTCGCCGGCTTCGCCGGCTCCCGGGCAACCGATCACGCTCGACGCCAGCTCGTCCTACGATCCGGACGGAACGATCGCCACGTACGAGTGGGACCTGGACGGGGATGGGACGACGGATCAGACGGGACGGGTCATCCAACTGGCGTACCTCACGGCCGGCACGGTGCCGGTGCGGCTGACGGTGACCGACGGGACCGGCCTACAGAACTCTACAACGCAGATGATCACCGTGGCGTCCACCCCGGCTCCTTCGGGGACGCCGGTGATGGGCACGACGCCCGGGTTCTTCATCTGGGGAACCGACACGTGGCACGTCACGGTGAACGCCGGGAGCGGGTGGTCCGCGGCGCGCGCGTACCGAATCGAACTGCGAACGGACGGCGTGTTCTCGACCGTCAACCAGACGGCGACGACCGGAGTCGCCCCGATGGGGCTGGTTCCCACGCCGACCACCGGCAACAAGACGCTGATCTTCGAGGGGACGCTGAAGACGGGCAACGTGGACTACACGTTCACCGTTCCCGGCGCGACGAGCCTGTGGTTCAGCCTCAAGCTCGACGCGGACGGCAACGGAACCCTCGACTCGACTCCGTCGTTCATCTACCTCCGCGCGGCCAAGGTTCGCCCGGTCGTGACCCCCTTCGTCGTCGGATTGCCGTCGGGGTACACGGGGGATCTGGTGCCGTCGATCGACTTCCGGATCGGCATGGCGATCCCCACCTACCCGGGAGGGATCCTCTACACGACGTCCATCTCCCAGTTGGGGGGCTAGTCGGCGACGTCTTCCAAACAGCGAGCGGGGCCGCAATCTGCGGCCCCGCTTTCGTTTCCGGTTGGTCCCCGCGGCGCGGAGCGGTATGATCTCGGCGGCATGAACGCACGCTACCTGGCGATTGACTGGCTTCTCGACCACTCGGACGTCCGCCGCGAGGGGTTCTTTGACGCGTCGTCGTTCTCCTCCTATGAGGCCGTGTTCGTCGATCCGATCGGCATTTCGCGTCACTGGACCGACACGACGGCGCCGGGCGGCGACGGAGCGAGGCGGACGGATCCTGAGCAGGATCGCGGCTTCGGGCGCACGCTGATCCGATGGATGGCCAAGCGACGCGAGGAAGCCGACGATCTCCTGAAGCGACGCGGCGGCATCCTCGTCACGCGCCTCTACTCCCGGGGCGAGGGGCTGGAGGTCGCGGCGCCGGGGTCCCCCGCGGAGCGCATCGATCGGTACAGCTGGCTTCCCGCGGTCTCCCTCGTCGACCGACACCACCAGCTCGCTTTTCCGGCGAACGCCCGGTTTGTCGCTCGCCGCGGGAGCGATGTGATCCTCGAGCGCTCGGGAAATCCGTTCGAGGAGTACCTGCGGGAGTTCGAGGGACGGCTCCGCTACGCGGCCGTGTATCAAGACCTTCTCTCGACGCCGATCGACCGCTTCGCCTGCGTCCTGGCCCGCAACCGCGTCGGAGACCCCGTGGCGGTCGAGATCCCCGCCTCGGAGGGCCGCCTGGTCCTCCTCCCGCCCGTGGAAGGCGTGCCTCCGTCCCGCGAAGCCGACGTCCTGGCGCACGCCGTCGGCCGCTCGATCGAGCGGGGGCCGTTCGTGGCCGATCCGGACTGGCTTCCGGCGTACACGCTCCCCGGGGAAGACGCCCTGGCCGACGAGCTGTCCGGCCTCGTCGAGCGCCGCGATGCGCTTCACGCCAAAGTTGAGGAGGTCTCGGCGCGGCTGGAGGAGAAGACGCGCCTGAAGCGGCTCCTCTACGGGCAAGGACGATCGTTGTTCGGCGGCGCCGTGGCGGGCGCGTTCGCGGCCCTAGGGTTCGACGTCGAGACGATCGGCGATCTCATCTCGCTCCGAAGCGACGAAGGGAATGCGCTCGTCGCCGCAGAGGCGTCCGAGGAGCCCCACGTCGGGTTGGCGGCGTACGGGCGCCTCCACCGGGAGTTGGAGCGCGTCATCGCCGACGGGGAAGACCCCGTCAAGGGCGTTCTCGTCGTCTCGGGTTCGCGGGAGCTGGACCCGAAGCGCCGGCCGACCCAGTTCGCCGCCGAAGCGCTCCGCGGCTGTCGTGCCCATGGGTACTGCCTCATGACATCGTACCAGCTCTACCGGCTGGTTCAGGCCGCGTCCGCCGATCGCAGCAAGAAGGCGCTGGCCGCCCTGCGCCGGAGCCTCCTCGAGACGGACGGGGAACTGCGCGACGTCGGGGACTCCGAAGCCGCATGATCCCCGTTCTCGCGGTGTCGCTTGCCGTAGCCCTCGTGAGCGTGCTTTCCTGCGGAGCGTACGCGCGTTGGATGAGGCGTCGCGCGATCGGGCAGCACGTCCGCGACGTCGGCCCGTCCCACGAGCAGAAGGCCGGAACCCCGACGGCGGGGGGCGTCGTCTTCACCGCGCTGTGGGTCGCCGGGGTCGCCGTCACGGCGTGCTTCACGCCCCTCGGATCGTCCGCGTCGTTCATCCTGGCCTCCGGCCTGTCGATGGCGGCGATCGGGCTCCTCGACGACATTCTGTCGTGGCGACGACGTCGGTCGACCGGGCTCACCGGGTGGCAGAAGATCGCGCTCATCAGCCTCGCCTCGGCCGCCCTGTTCTGGTTCCTCCGGTCGAGCGTGGCGACCGTCCTCGTGATTCCCTTCTCCTCGGAGACGATCGTGCTTTCTCCTGTCGCGCTGTTCGCTCTGACCTGGATTGTCTTCCTCGCCACAACGAACGCCGTGAACCTGACCGACGGACTGGACGGACTCGCGGCGGGGGTCGCGGGCCTTGTCCTCGTGGGGCTCCTCCTCCTGCGGCCGTCCGTGGCGGCGGCGGCGCTGCTCGTTCCGCTCTTGGCTGCCCTGGCGGGGTTCCTGTGGCACAACGTGCCTCCCGCGCGGCTGTTCATGGGGGACGTCGGAGCGTTCGCCCTGGGCGGCGTCATCGCCGGGTCCGCCCTCTCGAGCGGGATGGTGTTCCTTCTTCCGCTCGTGGCCGGCGTCCCGGTTCTCGAGGCGGCATCCGACATCGTGCAGGTGGCATCATGGAAACTGGGGAAGAAGAGGGTCTTCCGCATGGCGCCGCTGCATCACCACTTCGAAGCGGGCGCGCCCCGAGAGAGTCTGTTCCGCGCCCCGCAGTGGCCCGAACCGTTGGTGACGTTCCGGTTTTGGATCGTGCAGGGGGTGTTCGTCGCACTGGCGGTGCTTGCCGGGTGGGCCGGACGGCACGGATGAACGTCCGTCTTCACGAACAGGAAAGACTGAGCCGCCGCACGGGTGCGGCGGCTCGGACGTTCAGGTATGCCGGGGGTGGGACTTGAACCCACACGAGGGGTGAACCTCACAGGATCCTGAATCCTGCGCGTCTGCCAATTCCGCCACTCCGGCAATTGCGGAGTGAAGTGTAGGGGGGGAGTCCGGACCTGTCAAGCGTCCGATCGCGGAACGCTTGTTGCTGTAAGGATCGCAGAGATAGGACCTCCGGGCGGTCCCGCAAGGGGACGTCCCAGCCCTCCCCCGCGGCCGGGGGCGAGCGAGGGAATCCGGCGCTGATTTGGCTTGCTCTGTGATTTGCGTTACAATGCGGACGCTTGACCCCGCCATGCGGGTGATGAGGGGACAGGAGTGAGGGGACACGGGTTCCGACCGATCAGCAGGCAAACGCCAAGAGGGGGTTGGGCATGGCCGATCTGAAGGACTTCCGCATTTTTTGCGACCTGAAGGAGAAAGAACTCGAGAAGCTCCGCGAAACCGTGCGCACGATCAGCTACGGCCGAGGGGAGATCATCTTTCAAGAAGGAGCGCCGGCGTTCGGCTTCTACTTGGTGTTTGACGGGATGGTGAAGCTCGTCAAGCGGAGCATGCGCGCCAAGAGCCAGATTCTGAAGATCGTCGGCCCCGGAGAAGTCATCGGCGAGACCACGCTGTTCGACAAGGGGAGCCACAACGCCTACGCCAAGACCCTCGATCCCGTCGTGGTCGGCTTCATCGAGCGAGGCGACTTCTTCTACTTCCTCGAGCGGCACCCCAAGACCATCTTCCGCCTGTACGAGAAACTGTCCGAGGAGCTGAAGGCCTTTCAGAACAAGCTGGCCGAGCGTTCGTACTCCTCGAGCAAGGAACGGTTGGCGCGGCTCATCCTGCACCTCGGAAAGAGCGGCGTCGAGCTGTCCCGCGCCGAGCTCGCCGAGATGGCCGGCGTCTCCTCGAAAACCGCCATCCGCACGCTGAGCGAGTTGGAGAGCCGCGGGATCATCGCCATCGAGAGCCGGCGGATCAAGATCCTCCGCGAGGAGTACCTGCAGAAGATCGTCGAGCCGTTCTCTTCGAACCTGAACCCGAACCTGATCATCTAGAGCGCCGAGTCGACGGGAGGAACGTCCGTCGACGGGGTGACGGGTGTCCTTTCGTCGCAGCACCTGAGTTCGTAGGGTCAGGACAGGCATCTGTCTTCGCGTGCGCGCTCTGCGGCCAAGGATGGTCGGGCATTGGCGAGTGGTCTGAACCCTACGGAACGAACGATTGTCGTGATCATCGCGTTCGTCATCGCGGTGGTGTTGAGCGTGGCTCTGCCACGCGCGGGGTTCCCGCCTCTTCCCGTCGTGGGCGTGGCCTTCGGCGTCCCTCTCGTCCTCGGGACGTGGACGCTGCGCCTACGCGCCGCCCTGGCCCTCTCCCTCGCGATCTGCGGGGTGAGCCTCTTGCTTCTCGCGGTCCCCGGCGCGCTGTCCGCCGGTCCCGTGGCGGCGCTGTGCGCGGGGGATCTGATCGTGGGCGCGGGGATCGGTTGGCTGAACGGGCGAAAACAGAGTCGCGAAGCGAAGTGGCGGCACGCCAAGGCGGTGAAAGAGCGGCACGATAAGGAGACGTTCGAGCCGGCCATCAACATCTTCCACTTCGTGGACCGCGAGGGAACGGCGGTACGGCGCAACGAGGCGTCGCGTGGGGCGATCGGATACTCGACGAAGCGTTCGCTCCAGCTCTCGGAGTACGTGCACCCCGAGGACATGGACCGGATGAAGGCGGAGTTGATCCGGTTGTTCGAGCGCGAGGAGATCCGCGGCGTCAAGATCCGGTTCATCTCCGAGGAGCGGAAGGCCTTCCCCGTCGAGTTGCGCGGCACGCGGATCGGAGAGCGCCTGGCCGTCCTCGAAGCCCGCGATCGGAGCCGCGAGGACGAACTCGAGCGGCGCATGATGGAGACCGAGGCCCGCTATCGCATCCTGATCGAGAAGGCGATCGACACCCTCGACTCGGGGATCGTCTTGACCGACCAGCGTCAAGAGGTCGTGTGGGCGAACGCGACCGTCGGGCGCTTCTTCGGAATCGAGAGAGATCGTCTCATCGGCGTCGACGACAAGCGGGCCCGCTCGCGGTACGTCGGCGCGTTCGAAGAGGCGCAGTCGTTCTCCGACGCCGTGGAGAAGGCGATCGAGAAGGGGGAGAAGGTCGAGTCGATGACGTGCCATGTCCGTCCTACGTTGGGGCGTGAAGAGCGCGTCCTCGAGTACCGATCGCTCCCGATCGATGCGGACCGCGGCCGGCCGGGCCGGATCGATCACTTCATCGACGTCACGGAGCTGAAGCGCCTGGAGGCGAGCCTGCGCGAGAAGACGGACAACCTCGAGAAGTCGAACGAGAAGCTCGAGGAGTTCTCGCACGTCGTCTCGCACGACCTCAAAGAACCGCTGCGCACGATCGAGACGTTCAGCGGTTTTCTCCTCGAGGACTACCACGACAAGCTGGACGAGGAGGGCGTCGACTACCTGAACACGCTGAAGCGCACGTCGGCGCGCATGCGACAGCTGATCAACGACCTGCTCTCTCTGGCGAGCATCCGCATGGACGTCCGGTCGTTCGAGCGCATCAACACGCAGCGCGTTCTCGAGGAAGTCCAGGAGGACCTCGAGATCCGGTTGAAGGGGGTCAACCTTCAGGTGGCTCCGGACCTCCCGCCGGTCAAGGGGAGCAAGGTCCGGATCAGCGAGCTGTTCAGCAACCTCATCGTGAACGCGATCAAGTACAACGACAAGGCGCTGCCCACGCTGCGGGTCGGGTGGGAGAACGACGCGCGACACGGCGAGATGGTGACGTTCTTCGTCGAGGACAACGGGATCGGGATTGAGGAGAGGTATCAGGAACGGATCTTCGGCATCTTCGAGAAGCTGAACCCGAGAGAGGACGTCGAAGGAACAGGGGCCGGTTTGGCGATCTGCAAGCGGATCGTGGAAGAGCACGGTGGAAGGATCTGGGTCCAGTCGGAAGTTGGCAAGGGGAGCACGTTCTACTTTACCATTCCCAGAGCTAGAGAGGTGGAATCCAATGCATAGCCTCGAAAAGATGAAGGTTCTGGTTGTCGAGGACAACCCGAACGACGTGACGATCATCAAGCGTGCGATGCGGAAGAGCGACGTGAAGTGCGAGCTGTACTTCGCCAGCGACGGCGAGGAAGCGCTCAACCTTCTCTATCAGACCGGCGAGTACCAAGACACGCCGCGCCCGGACCTCATCCTTCTCGACATCAACCTGCCGAAGATCAACGGATTGGAGGTTCTGGCGAAGGTCAAGGAGGACGAGCGCCTGCGCCGCATCCCCGTCATCGTCCTGACGATCTCCGAACGGGAAGAGGACATGGTCAAGGCCTACGACAGCGGGGCCGCGAGCTACATGACCAAACCCGTCGATTCCAAGGACTTCGAGCGCCTGATCCAGACCGTGCAGGACTACTGGCGGATCGCCCAGATCCCTCCGAAGTAGCGGGGATCGAAGGACATCCGTCTCGTCTTGAGTTCCCGCCCGGGCCGGTCGTTCGGCATGAACGCCCAGTCCGGGCGTGTCTGTTGGCGCAGGCCGACTCCGCGGGGCGACTACGCTCTACCTGCTTGTGATAGGAAGGCGCCGGTCGCGTAACGAGGGCGTCGAGGAGTACCGAACCGATCGGTCGAGAGGATCGATCGTGCCTCCTTACCCAACTTCCCCACCGGTTCGAGAGCCCGGTGGACGACCTCTCGCGGCGCGCCGAAGGGGAGTGGGACGAATCGGTTCGCGGGCCCACCCGCAAGCGGAAAGGGAAGATTCCGGGTCCCGATCGACGATTCCTACCCCAGGGAAGGTGGACGAGGCAGCAGGTCCACCTTCCCATCCCCCGCCGTCCCGCGCCGAGGCGCGGCCGCTACTCCCCACTCATGACGTACGCGTAAGCGAGTTGCGCTGCAGCGAGGACTTCCGCTTGCCCGTCGGCTTCGAGGGGCTTGCCGGCGTGTGCGACGAGCGTCGCCAGCGCGGCGGCGACGTCGTCCGGAACGGCGAACGGCGCCGCCGTCGCTTCCTCCGAACCGTAGAGGATCGAAACGATCTCCGGCGAGACCCGGGCGACGCCGGGCGACACGAGCAGACCTCGTAGGGCGAACGCCACCGCGAGATCCCACGGAGCGCGCGCATCGCCTGCGGCGGCGAGCGCGGCGTCGAGCGTGGACTCGAACGACCGGTTCATCCCGTAGATCGACACGAACAGGCCGGCGTCGCTCCATACCGTGAGGGTATCGACGTCGACCTCCTGAGTCGCCGTCGTGCTCCGGAGCCCGTCGCCGAACGCGGCGCAGAAGGCGGCCGCCTCGCCGCGCAGCCGGACGAGGTACCCGAGCGTTGCGGTTACGGCGGACTCCGTCTGCGTGATGAGGGCGAAGTGGAGCGTCTCAAGCGCCGCGGGAAACGCGTCACACGCCGAGTCGAGGAGCGGGGGAGCATTCACCGGCAAGCCGACGAACAGGTGATCGGCGTAGCCACGGTAGAACTCGTAGAGCGGGGCGAACGCCGCGTAGGCGTCGGCGAACGAGCTGCCGAGGGCCGCGGCGGGGGACGCCGCCGCCGTTCCACCCAGAAGGACGGCGCCGATGAGAGTCAGGAGTGCCGATCGCATGTCGCATTATAGCGTTCCGATCAGAACTCCCATGTTTCGGGGAGGAAGCCCCCGACGTGGGGAGCGAGCGGCTTCACGAGGAACGAACTTCCGCGCCGGATCGCCTGGGAGCCGTACCGGTCTCGGATTCGATCGACGGCGCCGTTCAGTCGGTCGCGCCGGCGATCCTCTTCGAACAACACGTCGGGGAGACGGACCTTCTCGATCAGGTTTCCCACCGAGACGGCGACGTTCGACACTTCCTTAGGGCGGGAAGGGATCACGGCGAGGATCGCCTCGCAGGCTTGATAGATCACGTCACCGTCGTCGGAGGGGACGGCGAGGGTGATCTGCTTCGCGGCATGGGGACCGATCGAGCCGGCACGGAAGCCGCAGTGGACGGTCCGTCCGACGTAACCGAGCTTGCGCATCCTCCCGGCCACCTGCTCGCAGAGGTCGCGCAGCACAAGGAGGGCGAGCGGCATGTCGCGCAGCTCGGGGGGAAGCGATTTCGAGTGCCCGACCGACTTCGGGGGAGGGACCTCGGTGTAGGGAACGAGGGGCGTCGGATCGCGTCCACAACCGATCGAGCGAAGGAAGAGCCCGTACACGCCGAACTCCCGGCGGAGCAGGGATTCAGGGATCTCTCCGAGGTCGCGGAGCGTCCGAATCCCAAGTTGGTTCAAACGTTTCTCGATGCGCGGACCGATTCCGCAGACGTCGCCCACCGGCGTTCGACGCAACAGATCCGGCAGATCCTCGTCGTGGAGCACGCCGACGCCGTTCGGTTTGAAGTGTTTGCCGATCAGCTTCGCGAAGACTTTGCCGGACGCAATCCCGAGCGTGGTCGTGATGCAGGGGCCGAGCGCTTCGCCGAAGCGGCGCTGAATCTCGTGGGCCATCGCGATCGCGCCGCCGTGACGCCCGGCCTCCTGGGTGACGTCCATGAAAACCTCGTCGATCGAGTAGACCTCCAGCTGCGCCGTGTACTCCTTCAGAATCTCAAGGAACCGCTTGGTGGTTTCGATGTACCGCTCGGGATGGCCGGGGACGAGCACGAGATCGGGGCAGCGTTTGAGGGCTTCCCACACCGGAGTTCCGGCGTGGAAACCATACCGCTTCGCTTCGCGGGAAAACGCCGTGATGATCGAACGCTCTGTCGGCCGCCCGGTGACGCCGATCGGTCGGCCGCGGAGGGGAGGCTGCGCCTGCTGTTCGACGGAGGCGAAGTAGGAGTCCATGTCGAGGTGAACGATCAGGGGGCTCATGGGCAGGAGTTCGCTCAGCGTCCGACGTCCCTCTCCTCGAGCGTCCACCGGCCCAGGCGCGTGTCGAGACGAAGCTCGAAGTGGTCCTGTCCGGCGCTCACGGCGTAGATCAGGTAGGTCGTTTCCCCTTCTCGCTCGGCGTGGACGAGGTTCGTCCGGGAGACATCGTACCGCCGCATCTGCCAAGAGAACGCATGAAGGTTGGGGTGCGTCTGTCCGCGGCGGTAGATGACGAGGGCATCGATGGGAGTCCCGATTTGCTCCGGCATGTTTTGTTCACCGTATTCATTGTACTCAATGAATACGGGCTGTCAATCACGCCACGATCGAGTGAAAGCGGTACTGAGTGTTTGGTGCGGCAGCCCCGACCCGCTCTTCTCGAACCAGGTGGAGCTGGACGAGGTGGCGGATGCGGTTGTGGCAGGCGTTGGCCGCGATCCCGAGAGCATCGGCAAGCTCTTTGGTCGTCGCGCTCTTGCGTTCCATCAGGAGGTGGAGCGTCTCGACGAGAGGATCGGCGAGCTGGCCGAGCACGCGCCACGGTGGGGCAGCGTCGTCGACGCGACACAAGACGGCGAGCTTCCGCTGCGCGAGTTTGTCGGAGAGATCCTCGGTCAGATCGGCGGACGGCGAGGTGACGATCAACGTACGATCGCCGTATGCGCCCGAGGTGAGAAGCTGGCATGTCTTGCCGATCGCCTCGTCGGCGAACGAGCCCGAGACGACATCGACGCCGTGGAGCGAGAGGGTGAGTTGGCCGTCGTCGGGAAGGCGCTCGAGGGCCGCGACGATCTCGCGGCGAGCGGAAGCCCCTTCCGAACGGGTTCCCAGGCGGCGCCCGAAGCGTGCGACGTCGATCGAGGTCGATTTCATCCTATTCATTGAACCCGGAACCGCCTCCTGCGGCAACCCCGGGTTCGCCGCCCGGCGGCTCGCCGATTCCGAAGACGCGACGAGGGATACGGAGAGCGATCTGCACGCCGGGGAACGGGGCCACGTCGTAGAGGTCGCCGCCCAGCGGTCCGTGGTAGAGGAGGGCGCGGCCGCTACGAATGGCGATCGTCCCGTCCCACGAGCGGACGAGGCGGAAGATCCGTTGCAGCTCCCGCCCGTGGCCGGGATCGCGGAATCGGCTGATCCCGTCGAGGACGACGGACGAGATCGCGGTCGCGTCGCGGAGATCGTCCATCCCACCGCGCAGGGCGAGACTCCCGCGGAACCCGATCCCCTTGTCGGCGATGGCCAACAGCACGCCGTCGTCGTAGTCCTGCATAGCGGCGATTCCGTGGGGATCGGGGATCTCGCCGGTCGCGTTGCTGTGCTGGGGAATGTTCTGACACAGCTCGAGGAGGATGCGCAGGAATCGACGCCGTGGTGCGTCGTCGATCGGGAACCGTTCGGAGAGGCGGCGTTCGAACGCCGCGACGAGGTGGGAGACGTGCTCCTCGCTCTCGATGCTCACGATCGGCTGGAGAGCGGTCCCGATCTCGCGGAGCGGGAGGTCGGGCGAAACGGCCTTCGTGTCCGCGAAGAAGCCCATGTCGATCATCCAGCGGCGGACGGCGGGAAGCGTCGGCCACTCGACGTGAAGGAGCCGGCCGGCGGCTCGCGCGTCGCGCACCGCGAGGTCGAGAACGAGGAGCGCGAACGGATCGATGAACCCCACGGAGCGCAGGTCGAGCTCTCGCCCGCCTTCGACGTAGAGAAGCGACAGCACCTCTTCGATCGATTCGATCGTCAGGTCCACGGGTTCTCCTCAGTTCGGAACATCGAACTCGACGACGAGCGGGGTGTGGTCCGACGGCGTTTCGCCCGTTCGTGGCGCGAGATCGATCCACGCGGCGGTCGAGCGCTGCGCAAGAGCCTGGGTGGCCCAGATGTGGTCGACCCGCCAGCCGAGGCCGCGCGCCACAGCGTCCCGGACTCGGTAGTCGTAGAACGTGTATTGGCCGGGCTCGGAGACGTGCCGGCGAAAGGCGTCCACGAACCCCCACGCCCGGACGTCGGCCAGGGCGCGGTGAGCGTCGGGGTGGAAGCAGACGTGGCCGAGGAGCCTCTTCGGGTCGTGAACATCGATCGCCTCGGGGGCGATGTTGAAGTCGCCGGCCCAGACCACGAGCGACCGCGGCGTGTACCGTCGGGCGAAGTAGCGCCGGAGCCTGGCCAGCCACTCGAGCTTGTAGCGGAACATGGGATCGTCGGCGTCGCGCCCTTGGGGAACGTACGTGTTGACGACGTGGAGCTTCCCGAACGACGCCGCGATCAGGCGGGTCTCGTCGGGCGGCCCGTCGTCCTCGAGCCCGAAGCGGACGTCGGACGGCTCCTTGAGGGAGAGGATGGCGACGCCGTTGTAGCTCTTCTCCCCGCGGAAGGCGCTCCGGTATCCCAGCTCACGGAACGCGTCGACCGGGAACGCTGCGTCCTGCACCTTGGTCTCCTGGAGGCAGACGACGTCGGGGCGGACGCGGCGTAGCCACGACTCGAGGACGGAGAGCCGGGCGCGCACCGAGTTGACGTTGTACGTCGCGAGCCGCAGCGTCATCGGCCGTTTCCTCTCATGGAGACAGGATTCCCGAGAGCGGAGTGACGTCGAGCCCTTCGTCCCGCAGGCGCGCGACGTACGGGTTGATGCCGATCGAGTCGCTGGCGATGTGACCGGTGACGACAAGGGTCTTCGCCGCCCCTGCTTCGCGCTCCAGGCGTCGCGCGTCATCCGGACGGCAGTGGATGTACACCAGCGTGTCGACGCCGTGGTCGAAGTACGCCTTGGCCACCGGATACCCGCCGTTCGTCCCTGCGCCGTGGGAGACGACGATCCGGCCCACGCGACGGTCGGCGGCGCCGACGAGCGCCTCGATGCGGGTGGCGGCGTGGCGGAACTCGGCGAAGGTGTCGTAGAACGCGGCGATGAGGTCGCCAACCGTCGCTTCGGCGCCGACCTCGTCCGCCACAGCGGCCATCCGCCGCCGGCCCACCTCGTCGAGCGGCGTGTGGATGTTCAAGTACGGCATCTTCAGGAGCCGCGCGACTGACGGGTCGTGATCGTAGTTCGACATGGAGTAGAGGACGCGGCGTGATTCGGCGACCTCGGCGAGGATCGACCGCGCGAGCTCCTCCGGGACCCCAGCGGTCGTCATCTGATCGACGTGGCGGCCGAGGACGGTGTGGAAGTTGAGGGTCGCGGATCCCCCGATCGGGTGGTGGGCGATGACCGCGTCGTAGCCGAGCATCTTCGCGAGGGTGAGTTCCGCCGACCGTGCGTCGATGCCGATCAACACGCGGCGAATCCCGTTCCCCTCCTGGTAGATGGCGCTGTCGCCGGGGACCTCTCGCAGGCCGGCGAGGTCGAGGGCGATCCCCATCAGCTGCTCGGTGTTCACGGGGCTCCTTCCGCCGCGCACCCCGCGGTCGGCTTGAACGTTGACGCGAACTCGTGCAGGTTCGAGCCGCCGATGAACTCCCGCAGAATCGAGTTCTTGGGGATGTTCTCCGTGTGGTAGGGGTCGAACCAGCGCAAGAGAGCAAGCAGGCGCTCCGCCTCGATTCGCCACTCCGGCTCGCGAACCTGAAGCAAGAGCGGTTCCACCAGCGGCTTGAGCACCGAGAGTTCATACCCGAGCGCGGAGTTGAACATGATGTCGGCGCCCTCCTGGTGCGGGAAGATGTTCTCCTTCTCTCCGCGGCGAACGTTGTCCCACAGCGAGAGGGTCCCCGCGGCGGCGTATCCGCGGTACAAGGCGTCGCGCACGATTCGGCGGATCAGGCGGGTATCGGTGGTCGACACGCGGTTGTGCATGTCGAGGTTCAGTTGCGTCAGGGCGCTGACGAAGATCCGGAACTGCCCTGCGACGGAGGGGTCGACCGAGAGCTCGGGGTTCAGCCCGTGAATCCCCTCGACCAGGAGCATCTGCGTCTCGTCCAGGCGGATCGTCGCGCCGCAGGCTCTCTTCCCGGTCCGGAAGTCGTACCGCGGCAGCTCGACGGGAACGCCTGCCAGGAGCTTTGCGAGGTCCTCGCGGAGACGATCCACGTCGAGCGCGGACAGAGCGTCGAAGTCGGTCTCGGCGCCGAAACGGTCCTGAAGCACGTCGCGCGGAAAGAAGTAGTCGTCCATCTCCAGCGGGAAGGGGTGCACGCCATTGGCCAGAAGCTGGATCGCCAGTCGTTTGGAGAACGTGGTCTTGCCGGAGGCCGACGGGCCCGCGATGAACACGAGCCGCGTTCCGTCACGGAGCTTGCGGGCCAGCGTCGCCGCAATCTCGGCGATCCTCTTCTCGTGGAGGGCCTCGGACACCAGGATGACCTGCTCGATCCTCCCGTCGCGGATGGCCTCGTTCAACGAGCCGACGTCGCGCATCCCGAGGACCGAGAGCCAATTCCCGTACTCGTCGAACACCTCACGCAACGCGGTGAACTTCCGCGAAGGCAAGAGCTTCGTCGGGTCCTCCCGTCGCGGGAAGCGGAGGATGAACCCCTTCGGAAACGGTTCGAGGGAGAACGTCCGCAGGATGCCCGTGGACGGAACCATGTACCCGTAGAAGTAGTCGGAGACGCCATCCAGGCTGTACAGGTGCAGGTGGTCGCCTTCGCGTTCCAGAAGCTGCCGTGCCTTCGCTTCCTCGCCGCGGGCGGCGAACAGTGCGCGAACCTCCTCGTAGGAGAGGCGGTGGCGGACGATGGGGCGATCCTCGCGGACGAGCTGCATCATCCGAGTCTTGATTCGATAGAGCTCGTCGGACGTGAACGGCTCGCGGTTCTCGACGAGGCAGAAGTACCCTCCCTGAGGGACGGAGTAATCGATCCTCACCGCGGCTTCGGGGAAGAGCTGCGATGCCACGACGACCAGGAGGAAGGAGAGGCTTCGGCTGTAGATTCGCATCCCGTCCGAGTCCGACAAGCGGACGGGCGTGGCCTCGATGTCGCGCACCACGGGCCATGCCAGCTCGCGTAACTCCCCGTCTACGATCGCGGCGACGGGGGCGTTGTCGTCGGCGTACGCCATCCGGAACACGGCGTGGAGCGGAGTCCCGCGCGGCGCGTCGAAGGCGCGACCATCGGAGAGCAGGACCTGGACTCGGTCACGTAGGGTTGTTTCGCGGACTCTCGGCTCGTCGGGCATTCCGGCAGAACCTCCTCGCGGGGTGGATTCTCACCGACGAAGGTTTATCCCCGTCCGGCGGCGTCTTCGAGGATGGGAAGGACGGTCCGGCGAATCGATTCGACGCTGTTGCGCAGGGCTTCCATCACGCGGTCGGGGGTCGGGGGAACGTCGGACGGCCCGCGCAAGCGGGAGACCGTGACCCCCTGAGCGGCGGCGGTCGTCATCCACCCAGAGGGGATCTCGTCCGGCACCGCCTCCTCGAGCATGACGCCCCAGGCGAGGGTCCACGCGCGAACGACGTTGGCGACATCGTACCCTCCCCCTCCGAGGGCAAGCCACGGGACGCCGAGGCTGCGGAAGCGTTCCGCGGCCCGTTCGAATCCGCGCAGGCTCATCCGCAGGTTGGCCAGGGCGTCGCCGACGACGGCATCCGTCCCGAGCTGCGTGACCAGGGTGTCGGGACGGAATCCCTCGATGGCCGGAATCACGACCGATTCGAATGCCTCGTCGTACGCCTCGTCGCCCGCGCCCGGGAGGAGCGGGACGTTGATCGCGTACCCACGTCCCGCCGCCTGTCCGATCTCCTCCTCGAAGCCCGTCCCCGGGAAGATGGTGTACCCGGTTTGGTGGATCGAGATCGTGAGAACGTTGGGATCCTCGTAGAATGCCTGCTGCACGCCGTCGCCGTGGTGGGCGTCGATGTCGACGTACGTGACGCGCTTCCCCGCGGCGCGAAGCCTCTGGATGGCGAGGACTCCGTCGTTGACGTGGCAGAATCCGCTCGCGCGATTCGGCATCGCGTGGTGGAGTCCGCCCGCGACGTTGAACGATCGTTGCGCGTCCTCCGCGATGAGGGCGGCGGCTGCGTCGATCGATCCTCCGGCGACGAGCATCGCCCACTCGTACACGTCGGGGAACACGGGATTGTCGGTTGTGCCCAGGCCGTGCGAGAATTGGTTGGGCACCCACATCCCGGAACTCGCCAAGCGCAACGCCTCGAGGTAGCCCTGGGAGTGGAACCCGAGGGCTTCCTCGTCCGCCGCTTCGCGCAACGCCACCACGCGAACGTCGTCTCGATCGATCAAACCGTACGCCCGCAGGAGGTCGAACGTGAGTGCGAGACGCTGGACCTTGAACGGATGCGCCGGACCGAAGTCAAACCGGCTCAGGCGTTCCGGATCCACCAGGACTTTCATCATTCGCGTCTCCGTCTCGGCCATAGTACCGCCCGGTCCCACGAGGCGCCACTCGGTTCTCTAGAACGACCAGATCTCGTATACGTCGCCCGGCTCCAGGTCCCACGGCGCACATCCGAGCGGCAGGACATCGTCCGTCGCCGTCTCCGCGACGGCGTACCGCACACCCCCGACGGCCACGACTCCGGGACAGGCCAGCGCCTTCTCCCGCGCGGGCGTGACGGGGACGAGTCCGAGCACGTGGTCCGGCAGTCCATCGGCGTTCGTATCCACAAAGCCGATGCTCGCGGGAACCCCGCGCCCACGGAGGAGGCTCACGAACAGGATCGTCGTGTCTTCGCAGTCGCCCGTGCCGTCGACGAGGGTCTCGAGCGGATAGAGAGGCCACTCCTGTCCGATGGGATCCCCCTCATAGCCGATGGCGCCTTGACAGAAGGAGAGCGCGCATTCGACGAACGCATCCTCATCGCGGCCCGCTCGCTCCCAGAGAAGCGCCGCATAGTCCTCGATCGTGGGTTCGTCGAGCGGGTCCTCGACGTAGTCGCCGTACTCGTACGCCTCTGCAGCGGAACTGCGAATCCGGTCGCGGTACGTCCGATACAGGCTCCATGGGGCGATGAGGTCCCAGTACTGCGTCTTGCCGGCATACGGCCACTGGAATCGCTTCATCACGTAGCCCTCGGGAACCTCCGCGACGGACACGGCGACCGACGCGGTGCCGACCCCGCCGTGGTCGTCGGTCACGGTGAGGGTGATCTCGTGGACGCCGGCCGCGAACGTGTGATTCCCCGTCGCTCCGCCGAACGATCCTCCGTCGTCGAATGTCCACGCGCAGGACAACGAGTCGTCGTCCGGGTCATGGCTCCGACCGGCATCGAAGTAGACGATGAAAGGGGCGTACCCCTCTGTTGGGCGAACGTCGGCGACCGCGACGGGGGGATGGTTGACGGCGGGCGTACAGCCGGCAAGGGAGACGAGAACGATGGTGATCGCGATCAGGGAGAAGACGGGTACGCCACGGCGTCTTTCTCCCCAAGGAACCATCACAGGTCGGATTGTAGCGGGCGGTCTCGGAGGCGTCAACGTCGCAAACGACGTTTTTGTGCGGATTACATCGATCAGGCTCGGAACGAGGCCGTTCGCGGATCGCCGATCGCGCCTCGGTGCGTCCGGATCCGCGCCGCGCTCGACACGGCGCGGCGGTTCGGGGTTCCCGTATACTGAGCCGCCGCGGTGCGCGGCTTGATCCAAGGGGGGATCCGATGCGACGCGCAGCTTGGATCGTCGGGTGGATGTTGATCGCAGCGACCGTGTCTACGGCGGCCTACGACCGCGCCGAGTTCCTGTTTCTCGACGAAGTTCGGATTGGGATGAAGGGGATCGGGAAGACAGTGGTGTCGTCGGACACGATCAGCGAGTTCGACGTGGAGATCCTCGGCGTCATCGATCAGCCGGGCACCCTGTCCGACTTCATCGTGGTGCGCGTCAGCGGCGAAGCGATCGGCCGCTCGGGCGGGATTGCGCAGGGGATGAGCGGAAGCCCGATCTACGTCGACGGCCGGCTGATCGGCGCCCTGAGCCGCGCCGCCACATGGTCGAAGGAGATCACGCCGATCGGACTCGTGACGCCGATCGAGCCAATGCTCGCCGTCCTCGATTCGGTCCGGACCCCGAGCGCCGTCGGAGCCGATCCGTCGGCCGTGCTCGACGGGGTCAC
>JAQTVA010000084.1 GCA_028707055.1 Candidatus Bipolaricaulis sp.
ACATCGAGGACATGACGGAGGACGAGTACCGTGCGTTCGCCGTGGAGTACGAACGGCAGTTCACGGTGCGCCCGCCGCGGGAGAGCGGCTACCCGCACGTTGTGGCGGCCACCGCGTGGGCCCTCGCTGGAGAGGGAGAGAAGTGCCGCGAGCACATCCGCACGGCGATCAACATCGGATGGCTGTGCGGGATCGCCCAGCTGCGCGCGTTGTGGCCTGAGCTGCTCGCGAGCCAGGCCATCTGGGAGAACCCTGCGTGGTGCGATCTCCTCGACCGCTTGGAGCCGGAAGCCGAGAACCGGGACACCGTGCCACCGCGGTGATGGCGGACGAACGAGCGGAACACGGCAGAAACGAAACCAGGCAGATAGACAGAGGAACTCCGAGGACATCCGCAACCCCGATACCAGCCGCACTTCGGTGGAGAGACGCCTCGCTTCGGGTCGGCCGCGGCCTTCTCTCTACTAGGTCCGCTGGGCCTTACGACGCACACCTCCCTCGGCCCGGATCTGCCGCCGTGCGAACCCGTCGCGCTTCATCCTACAAGTCTCTCCCGGCGAAGACAAGATCCGGTCTGGAACGATCCTCGACGGCGCGCGCGGCGTCCCGCCGTCGGCCTGATACCGGGTTGCCGTTTCGGCGGTCGGTCTGTACCCTCGCCGGCTGAGGAGGTCGGGATGAAGGGACTGGTCGTGTTCTTCACGCGGACGGGGAAGACGCGGAAGCTGGCCGAGGCGATGGCGTCGGCGTGCGGCGGCGAGCTGGAAGAGCTGCGCGAAGTCGGTATCCACCGCGAAGGGATCGGTGGCTGGCTGCGTGCCGGGCGGGATGGAATGCGGCAGAGGACGGTCACCATCGAGCCGGCGGCCCGGCGCGCGGCCGACTACGACGTCGTCTTCGTTGGGTCGCCTGTGTGGGGTGGGAACCTCTGCCCTGCGGTGCGCACCTACCTCAAGGAGGCCGGCGGGGACATGAAGCGGGTCGCCCTCTTCTGCACGATGGACGGGAAGGATGATGGTGGCACCTTCGCGTCGATGCGCTCGCTCGTGGCCTCGGCGAGGGTCGTCGGCGAGCTGGCGGTGCGGGGGCGCGACGCCGGCGACGCTGAGGCGCTGCGGACGCGCGTCGCCGATTGGATCGACGACGTCCGCCGCGCAGCCGGCGCGTGAGCAGGACCGGTCGCCTTCGCGAGAGGAGTCAGACAATCCACAGGAGACGGGCGCGTTCCGGGGTCGTCGCGGTCGCTGGGGTGGTTCTCTTCGTCGGAGTCCGCATCCTCGCGGCGCCGATGGTCACGCCGTTCCCGGAGTACGTCGCGGACGAGGGCGCGCTGTACGTCGCGGCGATCCGGCTCGACGAGTGGGTCGAGGATGCGCTGTACGCCGACGAAGACCTCGCTTGGAGCTTCCCTGCGGGGACGGCGTTGCGACTCGCGCTGACGCCGGACCGCCACCTGGTGGTCCGGCCGCCGAACCCCGACTGGCAAGGGCTCGAGACGATCGCTCTCACCGTCTGCAACCCCGCCGGGGCGTGCGCGACCGCGACGGCGTCCTTTCGGGTCGAGAATACGCCCGACGCCCCCGTGATCGAGTGGATTCCCGACCAGGTGACGAGCGAGGGAACAGCCTTCGCGCCCCTCGATCTCGGCCCGTACGGCTGGGACCCGGACGGCGATGACGTCGTCTGGGAGGCCCGCGGCGGGCCCGTTCTCACGGCAGCCGTTGTGGATGGCGTTCTCCACGTTCAGGCCCCGGGCGGATGGAGCGGGCGGGAGGACGTCCGGCTGGAGCTTCGAGACCCCTCCGGGCGCCGTGCCACGAGGAGCGTAGGCTGTGTCGTCTCCGCCGAGGAGCTGCCGGTCGTCATCACCGCGCTTGGCGTCGAGGGGATCGTGATCGAGTGTGGCGATGTGAAGGTCCTGATCGACGCCCTGGTCCGGGATGCGCTTCCCCTGACGTCGAGCGAGCGCGAGCGGCTGCAGCGGGCCGCGCCGCCGTACGACGGCGTGACGCTCGCCCTGACCACGCATCCTCACTACGACCACTTCGACGCCGGGTACGCGGCGCAGTTTCTGACGCACGCTTCGTCGGCGGTGTTCGTTTCTGTGGGCGAGACGGTCGACGCGCTGCGGCGCGAGCGCGGGTGGAGCGCGATCGCCGATCGCGTCTTGGAGATCGCCTTCTCCCCGGGCACACGAACCGAGCTCGACCTCGCGGGCGTGCGCGTCACCGCGTTCCATCTCGAGCACACGGGCCCCGGCGGGCTTCCGAACCTGGCGTACCTCGTCGACGTCGGCGGCGTGCGGATCCTCCACCTCGGCGATGCGACGGAAACCTGGCCCGCCGCCGACCTCATCGCGTGGTTCGGCTGGCCGTCGCTCGGGATCGACGTGCTTCTCGGCTCGCTCCGCTGGGTCGCCGCCTCGCCGGACACCTCGCTCCTCGCCCGCGCCGTGGCGCCGCGTTACGTCATCCCCATACACTTCGGCGGGCTATGTCCCCCGTCTCAGATGTCGTACACCCTCGGCGACGCGACGTTGACCCTCCTGTGCGCGAAGGGGGCGTCATGGATCGTTCCGCCGCGCACCCGAGGCGGCGGCTCGCCGTAGGGGACGGACTACGACGGATCGCTCGGCGCGGCCGCCTTCGCGGCCGCGCGGTGGGAGAAAAGAGAGGTTGCGGCGGGCACGAAGACCAGGCTGAAGAAGAGCGAGAAGCCGAGGCCGAGAAGCGCCGACGTGCCAAGGAAGCGCAACCCGGGGGTTCGCGCCCAGAGGAGCGTCGCGAAGACGAGCATCGTCGTGAACAGCGAGGTGGCGATCGCGACGACGGACGCCGCGCCGGCGCGCACCATCGCCCCATCCGGAGAGAGCGCGCGTTCCTCGTCGAAGCGGAACAAGAGCGTCACGCCGCTCTCGATGCCGAGTCCGATGAGAAGCGGCGAGATCGTGATGTTGATGAAGTTGAAGTTCACACCCAGAAGCCGCATTCCAGCGAGCATCCACGCGTACGACAAGGCGATCGGCGACAGCGCCAAGAGCGTGCGCGGCAGGGTGCGGAACGACCGCCACACAGAGGCTGTGATCAGGAGGATGGCGAGGGCGGTCGAGACGTAGAAGTCTCGTTTCATGGCGTGTTCGAGGTCGCGGATCACGAGGGGAACGCCGAAGTAGTCCGAGGAGATCGAGGCGGCGAACGCGTCGAAATCCTTCAGGTTCGAGCCGGCGTAGAGGGATTGGGACATCCGTGCGCGGACGATGTACCGCCCGTCCACCGTGAGGTACTGCGTGGCCAGCTCGGCCGGCAGGCTGCGGATGATATCCCGGAGGAGCGTCTCGGCGGGCGGTAGGTCGCGAACCTCGGCGAGACGCGCGTCGAGCGAGCGGATCGCGATCTCCAGATCCTCGACGCGGCTTTGCGCGTCGTCCGACAGCTCGGTCAGCTGACGCCGGATTTCGAGCAGCTGGGTCTGTGCCATCGCGGCGTCGAGGCCGAGGCGGACCCAGCCGTTCGCCGTGGCGGCGTACTCCACGAGCGACAGCCGCGTAAGCAGCGTCCGCATCTCGCCGAGCACCGCGTTGCGCTCGGAGAGGACGCGGCGGAACGCCGCCAGCTGGTCGGCGTATTGGGAGAGCCGGAGCCCGCGCAGCGCCGCCTGCTGCTCGGCGAGGTTCGTCGGTAAGTAATCCTGGGGGGAAGAGACGGAGAGCACGACCGGCTGGGCGCGGAGCTTCTCGACCAGATCAGCCATCTCCGCCTCGGACTGGGCGAAGAAGAGGAAGTTCGTGCCGAGTTGCGCGTTGTCGCCACCGAGGTCGAACGCCCCGAGGATCGTGCTCAGCGCGGCCTG
The DNA here is from genome assembly GCA_028707055.1 of Candidatus Bipolaricaulis sp. Classification (GTDB taxonomy): domain Bacteria; phylum Bipolaricaulota; class Bipolaricaulia; order UBA7950; family UBA9294; genus JAPLGD01. The sequence continues at coordinate 3,850 of JAQTVA010000084.1, forward strand.
GCTGGGCGTGCGGGGGACGAGGTCGGTGGACGAGAACTCGAACCGGACCCCGGAGGCGAGGTACACCGCGCCTCCGGTCAGAAGCAGGAGAACCCCCACCAGGACGGTCGCGCCGATCGGGTGGGTGATGGCGCGGAAGAACGCGGCGAAGTGCGGCAGCTGGGCCGAGCGGCGCTCGCGGCAGCGGCGCCGCTTGCGCAAGCGCTGGTTCGCGGTGAGCAGGGTTGGGATCAGGACGATCGCGCAGAGGAAGGCGAGCGCGATCCCAACGCTGGCAATGACCCCCATCTCGAACAGCGCCCGCGACCGCGCGGTGAGCAGGCTCAGAAAGACGAGCACGATCGTCCCCGCGCCGAGGAAGATCGCCGCCCCCTTGCGGGTGAGCATGGTGTAGAGCGACCGAGTGAAGGACGCGCCGCGCATCCTCTCTTCGGTGAACCGCGCGATGAGGTGGATGGCGAAGTCGTCGCCCATCCCGAGGATGAGCGACGGGACGAACGTCGTGATCAGATTGAACCCGCCGAGCCCGGCCTTGGTCCACGCCGACGTCAGCACGAGGGCGAGGAGGAGCGGAACCGCCGCTACGAGGCTGTAGAGAAGCGAGCCAAAGGAGACGAGAAACACGAGCAGGACGCCGGCGGCGGTGATCAGCTCCGTCCTGTGCATGTCGGCGTTCACGGTCTCCTCGGTCTCCGCCATGATCATGTACGCGCCGGTGGCTTCAACCCTCACACCAAGGGCGTCGAGGTCGACGGTCTCAAGGTCGCGGAAGACGCTGTCGCGGACGTGTTGGCAATAGCCGACGCTGAGCTGTGCCGACTGTCGTGGCTTGGCGCTGACGAGCAGACGCGTCCGATCGCGGGAGAAGAGCGCCTGTCCCACGCGGGCGACCTGCTCCTGCGGCGCGAACAGGTCGGCGACCTGGTTCACGGCATCCGTCACCGCGGGGAACGAGTTGAGGCCGCCGAGGCCGTAGAGGACGGCCCGGTTCAGGGCGACGAAATCGGCCAGGCTCGGGATCTCTGCTCCGCTGACGGAGATCCCCGACGTGGCCGCCGTGTCGATCAGCTCCCCCACCGCGCGGTACGCGGCGACCAGGTCTGCGTCCGCCGGGACCCCGGCTTCCGCTTGGCCGAGCGACGACCGCGCCAGGTCGAGGCTCGACTCGACTCCGGCCAGTCTCTCGGGACCCAGCTGGTAGAGAAGGACGTACTGGTCGGGGATGTCAGGACTCGGCTCGACCGTGTACGTGACGGTTTCGATCTCAGGATCGAGGCGCAGGGCGGCGGCGACGCCCTCGGCGGCGCGCAGGAGCGCGGCCTGGCGCTCGGCCACGGCCAGCCCCTCGGGCTCGCGCAGCGAGACGAGGAGAACCACCGAGTCCGACGTCGAGAGGTAGATCTGGTTCTCTTCGTACTCGAGGATCAAGGGATCGTTGCGCGGCAGAAGCTCGAAGTACGAGCTGCGGAGCGGGACGTTGAGGGTGTAGAGGTAGGCAAAGACGGCGATGCCGACGGCGGCCAGGACGACCCACCAGGTTCGATAACGGACCAAGCGGAACAGAGGCCGCCACAGCGCGTTCGACCGCGACTTCATACGAGACTCCGAGCCCTCCTTCCCGTTTGTCGCTCTCGGGGGTGCCCGGGTCCGTCGCTTCCGGGCACCGGCCCCAGGGGTGCGCCGTCTCCTTGGGTTTTGGTAGGGCCCTCGTGTCCTCCGTGCAGGACGGGCTTCCTGCGGAGCCAGCACCTCGGGCGGTCGTGGAAGCCCAGAAAGGCTGCGGGGACCCCCGGAGGAGGTCCCCGCGACTCGTGAGGCGCTGGAGGTTAGCTTACGGAGTTCCGACGCTGATCTGAAAGCCGAAGAGGAACCGCAGCACCGGCCAGCAAGGGTTGTAGTAGGTCGGCGGGCACGGGTTGTAGACCGGCGGGCACGGGTTGTAGACCGGCGGGCACGGGTTGTAGACCGGCGGGCATGGGTTGTAGGTCGGCGGGCAGGTGTACATCGGCGGAGAGGGCAGCGGCGGCGTCGGACTCGCCGGCGGGCAGTAGTAGCTCACCGTCGGCGGGTATGGCAACGGCGGGGTCGGGCTCACGGGAGGGCAGTAGGTCGTCACTGGAGCGGGCGCCACGCAGTTGCAGGTGGATGTCGGCTGAGGCTGCGCGATCACGGTGAACGAGCACCACGCCGTCGCCCACTGCAACCCGCACGCGTCGCTCGGCGGAAGTGCGTCAATCTGCGCCTGGATCAACCCCACCGCCTCGCCCGCGGAGCTGCCGACGAGCGGGTACGGATCCGACGCGCTCGGATTCGGCAGGACGAGCGGCGCCAGGCTGGCCACGATCTGCAGCGTATCCGTCCCGGAAGGCCCCGCGACGAGGAACTGGTACAACCCCTCGGGCAGCGAGTGCGTCCCCGCGGAGACGAAGTTTTGCGTCGAGTAGCCATTCGGGAAAAGCAGCCGCACCGTTCCGTCGGTGCGAACGTCGAACAGGTAGATGTACGCCGAGCGATTGACCGTGAAGACGGCGCTGGCCGCCTCGCCCTCCGTGTACGACGCCCGATTCACCCACAGCTGAACCGCCAGCGGCTCCTCGACCGGAGCCGGCGTCAGTCCCAGCGGACTCTGCCCGGCGGCGAGGAACGAGAGACCCAGCAAGAGAGCCATCCCTA
>JAQTVA010000085.1:0-5624 GCA_028707055.1 Candidatus Bipolaricaulis sp.
ATGCGTGGATTCGGGTTGCCGTTTCGTGATTCACCCCACGACAGCGCGGGATGATATCCGAAGGTGGCAGGCGCGGCAACTCGCACTTCATCGCAACATCAGGCGGGAACGAGGATTGCAGGGACTAGTGGACTACGATCTCCACGACGAGCGTGTCTGTGTTCCCACCGTCATCCGTGACCGTGAGGTGAACCTCGAACACTCCCGCCATGGCGAAGACGTGGACGGTGATGGGATCGGTGGAGTCGACGAAGCCGTCGCCGTCGAAGTCCCACGCGTAGCCGACAAGGACTCCGTCCAGGTCGACGGACGGCTCCCCGCTGAACAAGACGGTCTCGCCGGCCTTGGGGGATACCGGGAGCATCTCCATGTCGGCGATCGGCGGCTGCGTCGATGCCGCCGATGGGGGCGGCGGCGGAGGAGGCTGCGAGGCTGGATCCCCGGTGGGCGGGAGGACGACCTCGACGATCGACAAGACTGTGTCTCGGTTTCCCGCATCGTCGGTCACCGTGAGACGGACCTCGAACGCCCCCGGCTCCGCGAAGACGTGGACCGCGATCGGGTCGACGGCGTCCACGGAACCGTTGCCGTCGAAGTCCCACGCGTACCCGACGATGACCCCGTCCGGATCGACGGAAGCCGATCCGTCGAACACGATCGACGCTCCGGGCGCCGGCGTCGTCGGGGAGACCCCAAAGTCGGCCACGGGAGGCTGGAAACTCGAGATGGGGGACGCAGGGGCGCGGGTCTCCTGCTCGTCGGCGTCGGCCGAAAGGACGACCTCGAGAACGGAGAAGGCCGTGTCGCGGTTTCCTCCGTCATCGGTCACGGTGAGGCTCACGGTGTGCGAGCCGGCGGCCGAAAAGACGTGACTCGCGGTCGGGCCGACGGCGTCGGTCAAGCCGTCACCGTCGAAGTCCCACGCATACTCGACAATGATCCCGTCGAAGTCGACGGATGCGGATCCATCGAAGTCGACCGACGTTCCTAGCGCCGCTGAGGTCGAAGAGACGACGAAGTCGGCGATCGGGGGCTGGAAACTCTTGGCTGCGGGTGTCGACACGCTCGAGCTTCCGCGGATCTCCACCGTGAGTGACGTTCGGTCCGTGTTGCCGGCGTCGTCGGTCGCGGTGAGGCTGACGTCGGCTCGACCCGCGTCCGCAAAGATGTGAAGGACCGGGCTACCGTGCGCGTCGATCGAACCGTCGCCGTCGAAGTCCCATGCGAAACGGACGATGGTCCCGTCGGAGTCGACCGAGTCGCTGGCATCGAATGTCACGGGCTCGCCGGGCGTGGGCGCGGCGGGCGCGTACGAGAAGTCGGCCGTGGGCGGCCGATCCGTGACGCGTACCTCCGGCAGCGGGACGTAGCCTCCAAGGTCCAGCGAGGGAGCGTCCCGCGTGGTGACCTCGACGTCCAGCGTCGCCGGAGTGGTGAACTCGAACTCCACCGGCAACGAACGGGAGTTCGCGGAGAGCGTGTACGTCCCCGGGAGAAGGCCGTCAAATGCGTACCGGCCGTCGGCGTCCGAGGTGGCGAACGTGGTACCGCCCGGCCCCGTCAGGACGAGGCGGACGCCCGTCATGCCGATCTCCGTGTCCTGGCGAATGCCGTCCTGGTTTCTGTCTTCGAACACGACGCCGCGCACGGCGACGATGGGGGAGACGGGGACTTCGATCATTGCCCGCTCTCCGACGTGAAGCACGATTTCGAGGGGTGCCCGAGCGGCGGCGTCGGCGGGGAGATCGGAGATCGCGACGCGGTACGTCCCCGGAGAAAGGGGCGGGAAGCGGAAGCGGCCTTCGACGTCGGTCGAGACGGAGCGGCCGCCGGCGGCGAGGACCGCCCCTTCGACGGGCTGGTCGCCCTCGTTGTAGAAGCCGTTTCCGTCACGGTCGATGAACAATCGCCCTTCGATGCGACCTCTTGTGACGAGGAAGGGCACGGGAAGGTCGAGACCGGCGTGCAACGAGACACCCCATCCGAAGGATGGGGATGCGACGGGGCCTCGGTTCCACGACATGGATCCACGGAAGACCAGGCCGACGGTTTGGAGGGCTCGGATGTAGAGGGACGCGGCGAGGTCGTACTGATCGAGCTCATTGCCGAACGCGATCGTCGCCTCGTGAAGCGTCCCTTCGGGACGCAGGACGACGGAGACGCCGGACGTCGCGGACAGTGTCGCCCCCGTGGTGACGTCGACGTACGTCTCCTGCTCGAGACGGAGGAACGCGTAGAAGGCGTCCGTCGAGAGCCCGACTCCCTGGGAGTTCGTGAGTGTCCGGACATGGCTCCCCGCCGCGCGATCGGTCCGATCGACCACTCGACCGGCGAACGCGTAGCGAAAGACCCCCGTGGGCTGTGACAGGTCGTAGGCGAGCAGGAGACCGACGTCGTCCCGGAGCGCGGAGTTCAGGGTCCGCGTGCGGTCGAACTCGAGCGTTGCGCGAAACTGAGGACCATGGGTCATCGGCGATGCGCAGAGGTTGAAACCGAGGGAGTCTTCGAGCACCGTGTCGACCGCGGGATCGCCTACGACGTTGTCCCACACGTGAGCGAACGACACCGAGAGGGAGAACGATGGCAGGCGGAGCCGCTGGGCGATCTCGAGCCCCGCGGAGTCGCGGCGCAGGCCGGGGAAGTACGTGTCGACGGAGAATGCGCTCCCGGAGAGGAAGTAGCCGCCCGTGTCGAGCGTCGTGCCGAGCAGGAAGGCGTGCCCGAGGAGCCCATCGTCGGTTCCAACGGCGGCCTCCGCGCGCAGGGTCCAATCCGTCAGGGGCTCGGAAGACACGAAGCCGCTCCAAACAGCCTCTTCTTCGATCGCACTCCGCGCGCCCGAGTACGCCACGCCGAGGTTGGCGGCATCCGGTCCGAGGGCGAGACTTCCTGCGAAGCGGGCGCGGTCTCCGTCGATGCCCCCGATCAGCGCCAAGTCGGCGTAGGTCGTGTCGATCGCGGCGTATCCGCCCTCGCACGTGACGTCGACGAAGCTCGTGAGCGTCTCGGAGACGTGGCCGACGGCGAACGAGCTCGGACCGAGAAGGTAGAGGATGAGATACGACGTGACGTCTGCGGGGTCGGGGCCGAGCGGCGAAGCGGCGGTGACCGACGCGGACAGCCGCCCGCCGAGCACCCACCCCGCGACGGAGAACGATAGGTCGCTGTCGAACGTGTCGGCGATCTCGTCACGGTTCACGGAGATGCGCAGTTGGCCGCCGAGGAGTTCGTAGAGCGGATCCCCGTCGGATGGGGAGGGCGGGAGGATCGTGGCGAACAGGATCGCCTCAGCCGCCGCGTCCGCATAGAGCTGAGACGCTGCGGTTATCGTCAACACGTCTCGTCCGGGCGAAGCGGTCGGCGGAACGCAGATGCGGACGAGGACGCAGCGCTCTTCCTCCGGAGCGAGGTCGAGGATCTCCGGCGACACGGCGACGGGGAAGCCGCGCGAGGACGTGACCAGGATCGTGAGAACGTCCTGCGCGTGGCCTCGATTGACGACGGTCAGCGCGTAGATCGACTCCTCCCCGGGCGACACCGCGGCAATCTCGGCAGGCGGTACGATCTCGAGGAGGTTCTTCGCGGCGACGTCGACGATCGCGGATGCGGAGGCTGTCGCTGCCGGGTCGCTGATCGATTGCGCAGAGACGGCTACGGTGTAGGGGCCGCCCACAGCGTCGGCAGGAAGGGTGAACGTTACGAACAGGGTGGCCTCATCCCCCGGGGCGAGAAGAACCACCTCGGGAATCCCGAGGGCGGACCAGCCGGGGGGGAGCCCGACGGTCAGCACGAACGTGTCCGGAGCCACTCCGGTGTTCACGAGAGAGAAGGCGTGGGTCGCGAATTCTCCCGGCCGAGCCTCCTTGGCCGCGGACAGCGCAGCCAGGCTGACGCCCGCCAGGACGTCCACCGAAACGCACACAGCGATCGCCACGACGACCGCGAGCGCTCGCCCAATCCCTCGTCGCAAGTCCATTCCAAGGAGGACGGTACGCGAAGGTCATTTCGTGCGACGGGACCCGCAGTTTGCCCATCCGAGACATTGGTCTTCGAGGACGGTGACCGGGGTTCCCCCCGCGGTGCCGTGGGACGGCGAATGTCCCTTCCTCGCGGCCCAGGCGGGAGATCGGGCTCCCATGCCGCTCGTTACCGTGAGGCGGTCAACCTGGGGCGATCCCGAGGGAGTGAACCATGAGCGAAGCACGACTGCTGCGGGAGATCGTGATCGAGGACGAAGACCGCGTGGGGGTCATTGCGGATGTGAGTCGCGTGCTGTGCGACATGGGGATCGATCTTGAATCCATCTACGTCCGCGTGGAGGGTGAGCGCGCCCGGATTCACCTGATCACAAGCTCTCAAACCTATGCGCGGGATGCGCTCCGGGACGCCGGGTTCTCCGTGGACGAGCGCGACGTCGTGACCGTCGAAATGCCGCACCATCCCGGATTCCTGTGTCGGATCGCCGAGGCCATGGCGCGCCGGGACATCACGCTCCATGACCTGTACGCGACGACCTCGACCACCGGGACCTCGGCCCTCGTCGTCTTCACGTGCTCGAACAACCTGCACGCCCTTCAGCTGCTGCGCGGCAAGTAGGGCCGCGTCGCCTTGGGTCTCACTCCGCGGGGAGCACCGTGAACACCTTCCCCGCGGATCGGCCGAACACCTCCGGGAAGTAGAACTCGTACGCGCTCGACGGCAGGACGTTGTACTCGCCCGGCTGCACGGCGCGCACCTGGTAGACGAAGGTGTAGGTTCCCGCCGGAAGGTAGTCCGCAAACAGCGCCACCTTCTCGTCCCGGATCTCGCTCTTCGAGTACCAGCGCCACCACCACCAGAAGAACCAGGGCGAGCGCCCCTGCGTCTCGCGCGACAGGGACGGTCCTTCGCTCTCCACGCTCTCGGTGGCGAGCGTCGTGTCGACGGCCTCGCATCCCGCGGGGATCGGGTCCTCGACCACGACGTAGTACACATCGTGCGGGGCGATGAGGGTGAGTCGGACTTCGAACGTCTCCCCGACCGCCGCTTCCGTGACCTCGCCGCACGCGGCGGAGGCACCGCAGTCCGCCGGCACGTAGCGTCGATCGACGAGAATCCCTCGATCGAGAGGGCCGACTTGATCCGCGGGAAGCTGGACGTACAGGTGCGCCGTGTAGTAGAGCTTTCCCTCCCCGTCGCCGCGGTACACGGTCAACGGATGAAGATCGCCCGTCCCGAGCTCGGTCCCGGGGATCGACTCTCGAACCGGACTCGCCACGTCCGCCGGCGACACGGTGCCCTCGATGCGGGTGTCGTGGTCCCAGAGCACGGCATACTCGTAGTCGGCCGCGAGTTCGTGACTGGCGACCATCCAATCCGTCAGCGAGATCAGCGCCCACGCGGTCTCCTGGGTCGTTTCCCAGATCCCGTCCTTGCGAGCGATCATGAGCCAGCGGACCGCGTTGGGAACGAGCGGGTTCTCCGGGTCGAGGCGGACGAAGGCGTCGAGAACCACGGCGGTAGAGCGCGTGTCGGTGTTCATCGCCCACCAGTCGTAACCCGGCTCCTCCCAGTGCGCCCCCGTTGCGGAAAGGATGGCGTCGTTCACGAGATCCGAGAGAAGCGTGCGCGGCGCGTCGTGGCGG
>JAQTVA010000085.1:5634-6511 GCA_028707055.1 Candidatus Bipolaricaulis sp.
GGCCCAACTGGTCCAGCGTCAGGGCCAGGTAGGCCTTGGCGTAGTGCGACAGCTTCGTGCGGTCGGCGAACAGGGCGTCGGCGTACGCCGCGACCTTGTCCGACGAGTCGTCGAGAGAGAGCACATAGAGGATCCACGCCTGCCGGTTGGCCTCCCACCCCGCGTCGAGTTCCTTCGCGGGAACCAGGGAGTCCCGGAGATAGCCGAGGGCACGGTCGACGACGGTTCGTCGCACCGAGACGTCCGCGTCGCGCACCCGCAGGAGCGCGTACGTTGCGTACGCGGTGAGGTGCGTGTTCGACCGCTCGCCGTCCCACCAGCCCCATCCCCCATCGCTGTTCTGACGCGTGTACAGCTTCTCGAGACCTTCGAGAACCAGGTCATCGAGCTTCGCCTCGAGTTCCTCATCCTCGAGGTTGAGCAGCCGCAGGGCTCGGAACGTCAGGACGTTCGGTAGGAATCGGCTGACGACCTGCTCCGTGCACTCGTACTCGAAATGCTCGAGATACGAGAGCCCGTCCCGCATCGCCGCCGCCAGCGAGAAGTCGAGACGGACGTCGAGGCGGCTCCGCGACGGGTCGAAACTCAGCGGGAGCGCGACCGTCTCGGTCCGGCCGCCCGGCTCCGCGAGGACGCCGGCCGTTCCCACCATCTCGGGAGCGGTGTAGCGGTAGACGGGCACGGTCCCTTCCGGGCCCGTGGTGAGGCGCGGGCGCGCGGCATCCGACAGCTCGCCGGAGACGACGCTCCATGCCAGATCGACGCTCGGGACGTCATCGACGGTCACCCACCATGTCACGTCGGCCTCGCCGTGCGCGGGGACCTCGATGCTTCGGACGGCGGGTTCTTCGAGCGTGACGCCCGTCGACCCCAGGGT
>JAQTVA010000086.1 GCA_028707055.1 Candidatus Bipolaricaulis sp.
CCCCCACGGCCACGATCGGGTGGCCCCGGAACAACGCGCGGATCTCCGCCGGAAGCGCTGATGTTGCGATGTCCACGTCGTCCGGGGGGTACGTCACATCCGCCCCCCACGCCTCCAGCAGGCCGTCACGGACGACCCCGCCAATCAACACCGCGTGATGCCCCGCCTTGCCGAGGGTGCAAAGGATCGTCTCCGCGAACGGGTGCTTCGCAAACAACGCTCGAACGTCGATTCGGTCCTCACGCTCCATGGGCGGAGTTCACTATACCCAGCGGACGATGCGGACAGCAACCGGGCCCCGGCACTTGTCTTCGACCACAATCTTGTGCCAAACTACGGCGTCACACTCCGCGACAAGGCTTAAGGGAGGGGTAGTCATGCTCTACCGTCGAGGGTTTGGGATCTTGCTCATCGTCGGGCTGGTTGGTTTGACGGGGTGCTTCTTCATCACGAACATCCTCCCGGAAGCGATCTTCTCGGTGGACGATCCCCACGTGACATCGGGCGACCCCGTATCGTTCGACGCCAGTGAGTCGTACGACCGGGATGGGACGATCGTCAGCTACTCCTGGGATTTTGACGACGGTCAGACCTCGTCCGCTTCCGTATTCCCCTTCACGCACACCTTCACGGTCCAGACCGACCCGGAGGTCTTCCGCGTCACCCTGATCGTGACGGACGACGACGGCGGGGAGGACACCGCCTGGCGCGATATCACCGTCGACCCGTAGGGCCTTGCTGGGCTTCCGCGGAGCGGCGTTCGGGCGGGCGCTACGAGAGACCGACGACGTTCCCCTCGTCGTCGATGTCGATCCCCATGAACACCGGCCGCGCCGGCAGCCCGGGCATCGTCTGCATCTCTCCGCACAGGGGGTAGACGAACCCCGCACCGATGCTCGCCCGAACCTCGCGGATCGGAAGCGTGTAGCCTGACGGCACACCTTTCCACGTTGGGTCGTGAGACAGCGAGAGGTGGGTCTTGGCCATGCAGACCGGCAGGTTTCCGTATCCGAGGGCCTCGTATCGGTCGATCGACGCCTCCGCCTCGGCGGTGTACGACACGCCCTCGGCTCCATAGATCTCACGGGCGATGACGCCGATCTTGTCGCGAAGCGGCGCCTCGAGGGCGTACAGGAAACGAGGGGACGGTGCCGTTGCGCACGCCGCGGCGACAGCGTCGGCAAGATCCGTCGCTCCGTCCCCGCCGCGAGCCCAGTGGTCGGCGACCGCGCAGGCTGCTCCCGCGGCCTCGCCCGCCTGTCGCACGACACGCAGTTCGGCGTCGGTGTCCGTCGGGAACCGATTCACGGCCACGACGACCGGGACGCCGAACGCACGGGCGATCTCGACGTGTCGGGTCAAGTTCGCGGTCCCTCTCTCGACCAGGTCGATATCCTCGCGAACGTAGACCTCCGGCAGAGATCGTCCGGGGGTGACGGACGGCCCGCCGCCATGCATCTTGAGGGCCCGCACGGTGGCCACGACCACGACGGCGGACGGGGCGAGCCCGCTCGCGCGGCACTTGATGTCGAAGAACTTCTCCATCCCGATGTCCGCTCCGAACCCCGACTCGGTCACCACGTACTCGGCAAGCCGGAGCGCCGTCCGATCCGCGATGATGGAGGAGTTCCCGTGCGCGATATTCGCGAACGGCCCGGCATGGACGAACACCGCCTGGCCTTCGAGCGTCTGCAGGAGATTCGGGTGGATCGCGTCGCGGAGGAGGACGGTCGCCGCGCCGGCGACCCCGAGGTCCTCCGTCGTCACCGGAGTCCCGTCTCGCCGGAACGCGACGACGATGCGACCGACTCGGCGTCGCAGGTCGTGCAGGTCGGCCGACAGGGCGAGGCATGCCATCAACTCGGACGCCGGAGTGATGTCGAACCCCGTCTGGCGCGGAATGCCGTCGTGCGGGCCGCCGAGCCCGACGGTCACCTGACGTAATGCCCGGTCGTTGACATCGATGACCCGCCGCCAGGTCACGGCGGACGGGTCGATCCCGAGCCTCTGCAGGCCGCGCTGTTCGAGCCCCGCGTCGGAGAAGTCGCGCTCGTGCATCATCCGCGCGTCAAGCGCCGCCGCGATGAGATTGTGCGCCGCGCCGATCGCATGCATGTCTCCGGTGAGATGCAGGTTGAAGTCCTCCATGGGAATCACCTGCGCTCGCCCACCCCCGGCCGCGCCGCCCTTGATCCCGAAGGTCGGCCCCTGCGAGGGCTGGCGGATGCACGCCACGGCCGTGGCTCCGCGGCGGGCGAGCCCCTGCACCAGCCCAAGGGTCGTCGTCGTCTTGCCCTCGCCGAGGGGGGTCGGGGTGATCGCCGTCACGTCGACGTACTTGCCGCGCCGATCTGCAGAGCGTCCCTCGACGGCGTCGGCCCGGACCTTGGCCTTGAACTCCCCGAACAGGATGAGCTCGTCCTTGCCGAGCCCGAGATCGGCGGCTACCGCCTCGATCGGACGCGGCCTCACACTGCGCGCAATCCCTAGATCCTCGTTCATCGTGCCTCGTTCCCTACGCTCCGGATGTCCAAACAGTCTACGCGCTCCCGCCCGCGCCCTCCATCGGGCGGTCCGCCGAACGCAGCGCGTGGAGATCGGTCAACAGCGCGTTCACCACGGCCAGCAGGCATCCCGACACCGCGACGGAGAGGACCCCGCGGGCGACCGGCGATCCCAGCAGGCTCGCCAGAAGGTCGCTTCCCACGGCCACGCCGTAGAACGCCCCCAACGCCGCCGCCGCGAACACCACGGTCCTGCCGTCCGCCGTCTCTCGGAAGCTCCTTCGCAACGCGTCGACCGGCGTTGCACCTTCGAGGACGATGGCCTGCTTGTAGAGGACGCCGCGGATTCCGAGGTATACCCCGGGCAGGATGAGGGCAAACAGCCCAAGAATGACGCCACCCCCAAGAAGAAGCTGGCCGACGAACAACCGCGGGAAGCTCGCAATCATCGCCGCACCGAGCGCTTTCGGCCGACCGCCGTCCGCCGCGATCCAGGGGATCACGAACCCGTGGTACAGGGGCGAGAAGAGCAGGACTGCCGCGACCGTCACCACCCAGAACGGCGTCTCGATGTCGAGGATTCCTGCGGAGAGTCCTGCGACGTACAGAACCCCTGAGTAGACAAGCGATGCACCCAGCACGGCGGGGTGGAAGCCGTGTCGTGCGACGCGGCTAACCCGTCCCAAGGGTTTCATCCTCGTCCCGAAGAAGGGCGTCGAGCCGCATCGCGCGCTCGACCGTTTCATCCATAACGAAGCGCAGGTCGGGGGTGTGCCGCAGGGCAAGTCGCTCCGCAAGGAGCGAGCGGTAGAACCCGCGGTCCTGCGCCAGGGCCCGCTCTACGGCCACCGGATCGGCATCCGCACCGAGAGCGACGTACACCTTGGCGTACCGACCGTCCACGGAGAGACGAACATCCATGACGGTCGGGAATGCCGTCCGAACCACCGGATCGCGGCTCTCGAACTCGAGGATCGACGAGAGCTCTCGCTGGATCTCCTCTCTCACCCGCGCCTTGCGCCGCGCACCGCTCACAGGAACTCCTTCTCAGCATCCACGATCTCGAACCCGCTCCCCCGCTCGATCCGACGCTGCAGCGAGGTGAGAGCGGCGTCCGTGACCCTCGCATCGTTCGATACGTGAGCGATCCGAAGCACCGCGCCGTCAAGGTCGGTCGAACCGTCGAGCTCGCACACGGCAAACGAAGGCCCCGCACGGCGCACCTCCGCCTCGAGATGCCGGAGGATGGATCGCTTCTCCTTGATGGAGTTCACGGAGTACAGCCGGTACGAGAGCGTGAGCAGCCCGACCTTCATGCCGCCCTAGCGCTCGATCTCCTTCAGCTCGAAGGCGATCAGCTTGTCACCGACTTCGACGTCGTCGAAGTCCTTGAGGTGGATGCCGCACTCCCGCCCCGCCAGCACTTCCCTTGCGTCTTCCTCGAAGCGGCGGAGCGAGGCGATCTCCCCGACGAACATCTCCTTGTCACCGCGCAGCACCCGAATCCGACTGCGGCGCGTCACCTTGCCGTCGACGACCGCACACCCGGCCACCCGGCCGGACGGAATCTTGAACAGGTTCCGGACTTCCGCGATCCCCATCTGAATCTCTTCGTACTCCGGAGCCAGTCTCCGCTTGAGCGCACGCGTGATCTCGTCCACGAGGTCGTAGATGATGTCATACGAAAGGAGGACGATCCCTTGCTGCTCGGCCAGCCTCGCCGCCTTGGCGTCCGGCTTTACGCCGAAGCCGACGACAAAGGCGTCCTGGGCCACGGACGCGGCCAGGAGGATATCGCTCTCTGTGATGGCCCCGACGCCGGCATGAAGGATTCCAAGTTCCACGCCTTCGATGTGCAGCAGGTCTAGCTCTCGCCGCGCCGCCTCGAGCCCGCCGGTCGAGGAAGCCTTGAGGACCAGCTCGAGCCGTACCCGCTCCTCCTCGGCATTCTCGAACAGCTCGTCGAGGGTCAACACCCTCCGGACGCGCTTCGGCTTCAGGGCGTCCGCTTGGTTCTCGGCTCTGGACTTCGCCTCGGCCTGGCTGGCGACCACGGCCAGCGACGTTCCAACCATCGGAACGTCACCGAATCCGAGGATCTGGACGGCCTCGCCCGGTTGCGCGACGGCCCGGCGAGTCCCCGTTTCGTCAAGAAGCGCCTTGACCCGGCCCCAGCTGCCTCCGGCAACAACCCAGTCCTTCTCATGAAGCGTTCCGTTGCGGACGATCGCGGTTGCCACCGGCCCACGCCCCGCGGAGAGATGGCTCTCGATGATCACGGCCTCCGTCGCGGCCTTCGGATCGGCGCGCAGATCCTCCATCTCCGCGACGAGCAGGATCATCTCCAGGAGTTCCTCGATGTTCTTTCCCTGAAGCGCCGAGATCTCAACGGTGATCGTCTCTCCGCCCCAAACCTCGGGGGTGAGGCCGTGCTCGGCAAGGTCGCCGAGAACCTTGTTGACATCGGCGTTCGGCTTGTCGGTCTTGTTGATCGCCACGACCATCGGAATCCCTGCCGCACGGATGTGATCGATGGCTTCCACGGTCTGTGCCATGACCCCGTCGTCCGCGGCGACAACGAGCACGGCGATGTCGGTCGCCTGGGCTCCCCGGGCGCGCATTCCCGTGAACGCCTTGTGACCGGGTGTGTCGAGGAACGTGATCTTCTTTCCGCGCAGGTCGACCTGGTAGGCCGCCACGCCCTGCGTGATCCCGCCCGCCTCCTTCTCTGCAAGGTGCGAGCTTCGGATCGCGTCCAGCAGGGTGGTCTTCCCGTGGTCGATGTGCCCGAGGACGGAAACCACGGGAGGACGGGGATCGCCGTGATGGACGACGCGCTCGCGAGGCGTCTTGGGCGCCGCCTCGACGCGAGGAGCCTCCGGCTGCTTCTCGGACGCGGACTTCTCCGGCGCCGACGTCGCCGGCCCGCCGCGCTCCTCACGGTATAGGTTGACAATGAGCGTGTACTCCTCTTCGTCGACCGAGTTCGCCGCCTTCATTCCCGAAAGACCCATCTCCTCGAGCTTGGAAATCAGATCCTTGCTCGAGACATCCAGTTCGCGTGCAATCTCGTAGACTCTCTTCCGACCCAAAGAACTCCATCCTTTCGCTTCTGGAGACGGATCTGCGCGGGACTGACTATACGGAATCCGCTTGAATTCGTCAAACGCGGGACTCTGCGTCCCATGGGAGATTCGGCCTTCTCCACCCGTCCGGGCCCCTCGGAGCGTCACGAGAGTCCGGCGGACGTCCGGTTCTCACGCTCTCCGAGCCAGGCCTTGACCTTCTGAATGTCGAGCCAGGTCAGATACTTCGGGCTCCCCTTGTCTCGCGACGGGTATCGCAGCAGGTAGCTCGGGTGGAACATCGGGAAGAGGAGGATGTCTCCGCGCCACGAATAGAACGTCCCGCGCGACTGCGTAATCCCCGGCGCGTCGGGCTTCAGCCACTGCGTCGCCGTATTCCCGAGAGAGACGACAAGCGACGGCTGGATGAGAGCGATCTGCGCTTCGAGGTACGGCGTGCAGGCCTCCATCTCGCCTCGCGACGGGACTCGATTTCCCGGAGGTCGGCACTTCACGATGTTGCCGATGTACACGCTCTCACGCGCGATGCCCACCGAGGTGAGCACCTCGTCCAGCTTCTGCCCCGCGGGGCCGACGAACGGCCGACCCGTCGAATCCTCGACCTCTCCAGGCCCCTCGCCGATGAACATCACGCGTGCGCCGGGATCGCCTTCGCCGAACACCCCATGCGTGCGCGACGCGCTGAGGGGACACGCCGTGCAGGTGAGAACACGCGACCGTAGAGACTCCAGGGTGACGGCGACTGCGGCATCGGAACTCGGCTTCACCATCGCCTCCCAAGGCGCCGCACGAGGTCCCTGCACGACGCGCCGAGGCCAAAACGAAAGCGGACAGCGGGACTCGAACCCGCGACCCTCAGCTTGGGAAGCTGATGCTCTACCAACTGAGCTATGCCCGCAAGGCG
>JAQTVA010000087.1 GCA_028707055.1 Candidatus Bipolaricaulis sp.
AAGAGGTACAGCGACACGGTGTCCGGAAACCCCGGGATACTCAAGAGGACGAACACGGCGAACACACCGTATCGACGGACGAATCGCTCGCTCCAGGCCATCACGGAGCGAACCCAGGCGTGGCGATCCGCCAGGCGGCGGAAGCGAGCCGTCTGCTTCATCCGATCGCCGAGGAAGAACACGAGATAGGATCCGAGGATCTTTCCGGACACAGCGAAGACGAAGACCCATCCGAGGGGGAGCCAGGGGGCCACCAGGACGGGCAGCTCGCTCGGCGTCGGCAAGACGAGTGCGGCACCGACTTCGTAGAGAAACACAAGGAGCAGACCGCCGAGCGTATGCATGGGTCCACCCTATCGGATGAGCCAGGAGCTCACAAGCGAGCTCGCCCGAACAACCGGACTACGCGCCGAGGAACTCGCGGATCCCCGAGAGCAGCATTTCGACGGCCACGGTCATCAGGATCATCCCCATCAACCGTTCGATGGCGACGAGGCCGCGAGGGCGCAGGACGCGCCGCAGGCTCTCGGCGGAAATGAGGAGGATCGTCGACGCGCACCACGCTCCGAAGACAGCCAGCGCCCAGGCGCTCAGCCGGCCGGGCTCTCTCGTGGCGAGGAGCATCACCGTAGCGAGCGCGGAAGGGCCGGCAATGAGCGGGATTGCGATCGGGACGATGAACGGCTCACCTCGAGGCGCAGGCCCAAACATGCCCCCGGGCTGCGGGAAGATCATCCGCAGCGCAATGAGGAATAGAACCACTCCGCCGGCAATGCCGAGCGCCTCCTGCGAGATCCCGAGCATCCCGAGGACATAGCGGCCGAGGTAGAGGAAGAGGAGCAGGAACCCAAGCGCAAAGAGAGACTCCCGCAACAGAACAATCCGTCGACGCTTCGGGTCGACGTTCTCGAGTAGCACCAGAAAGAGCGGGATGTTCCCCAAGGGATCCATCACCAAGAAGACGAGCAAGAGCGCCGACAAGAGCGTCACGGGATCACCCCGGTCGATTCTACCGCCAGCGGCACAGGCCGCGAACCCCTCTCCGCCCTGGACGCGTGCCCAAGATGGGTCGCTCCGCCAGGCCCCTCGACTCGCCCAACCTCCCGCGCACGACGTCAACCTTCTTCCTCCAACTCGCCTGAGGGGCGAGACCGCCGCGCAATCCCTTCTCTCGCTAGGTCCGGTAGTCGTCGCGCGGCGGGCTCCACGCGTCGTACGCGACCGTCGGCTCCGAGAGGATTCGCGCGGCGTGAGGGGTGTTAGGCGGAATGCAGACGCCGTCTCCCACGCGCAGAACTCGCGACTCCCCATCGAGCGAGAACTCCATCGCCCCTCGGACGACGATCGTGATCTGCTCGTTGGGGTGACGGTGCGGCGGGACGACGGAGCCCGGCTCGAAGGTGAAGAACGTGAGCATCACGTCCTTGATCCACGCCGCCCGGCGCGTGATCCCCGGCAGCATCTCCGTCCCCGCTAGCTCTTCGACCGTGAAGTACGTCATCGTGCCCCCTTGCGACGGGTTCATTCTACGGTGGCCTGTCCGGAGGGCTCAACGTCCTCGAGAAGGCGGAAAAGGGCGGTGGGGCCCTCGGAAGGGCCCCACCTATCAAAACACCTCGTGCGATTCGGGAGTCGCTCTGTTTGCCGCTCTCGTACAACGGCAAGGATGCCCACGAATTGTGAAGGAACGGTGATCGAACCTTGGGCGTCCCGTGTCGCCCGAGGGCGACCGGTCAAACCGCTCCGGGCGATGTCACGCGGCGCTACGGAAGGAACGGGGTGGAGCGAAGCTCCTCCGGGCTCGCCATCCGCGCCCGCTTCCCAGGCCCACGAACCTCGTGGTAGGATGCGGCGCAGGAGGTGATGGGGAGTGAAGGAGTTCTCCTTCTTGGTCGGCAACTGCCCTGGGGCTCTGGTGGACATCGCGGAGGCGCTCGGCGCCGAACACATCAACATCGAGGGAATCGCCGGGCTGACGGTCTTGGAAGAGGGCGTCGTGGGCCTCGTCACCGACGACCACGGAAAAGCGCGCCGAGTGCTGCGTGACAAGGGTGTCGACTTCGAGGAGCGGGAGGCGCTGGTCATCGACCTTCCCAATCATCCCGGGGAGCTTGCGGCCATCCTCACGCGATTGAGCGCCGAGGGGATCAACGTCCTGTCGGTGTACGCAGCGGTCGGGAAACACCAGGCGATCTTCACCGTCGATGAGGTGGATCGGGCGAAGGGGATCTTCCACCTTACCTAAAGCGGACCCGAGTCTCCCAGCCCCATGCGCCCGAGGCTTGTCGGGGCGCCGCCGCAGAAGCTCGCGCCGTTGCTCTGACTCGTTCGAGCCGCTGCCCGCGTTTCCCCAACTCCTGAGTGCGACCATTTCGAGGAGGATCTCGTCATGGCGGACGACCGCGGGGCCCTGACGAGCGAACGGTCTGTGAGAGCGGTTCTCTCAAGGGTCGCCGCGTTCCTCGGTCTTCGGCGAAGCATCGTCGGACTCCTGGGGATGGTCGTGCTCGTCGGGCTCGGCGAGCACATGGCGGAGCAGTTCCTGCCCCTCTACCTCATCGCACTCGGGGGCGGCTTCCTGTCGGTAGGATTCCTGAACGGGATGGACAACCTGCTCGGGGCCTTGTACTCGTTCCCGGGCGGGTACCTTGCCGATCGGCTTGGGACCAAGCGGGCTCTCCTCGTCTTCAACCTCCTGTCGATGGTTGGGTTTCTGGTCGTGATCCTCGTGCCCTCGTGGATCGCGGTCATGGGGGGCGCCGTGCTCTTCCTCTCGTGGACCGCCATCTCCCTTCCCGCCACCATGGGCCTCGTCGCCCGCGTGCTGCCCAAGGAGAAGCGGACGATGGGCGTGTCTGTTCACTCGCTCGTCCGGCGTGTACCGATGGCGCTCGGTCCGATCGTGGGCGGCGCGCTCATCGGCGCCCTCGGAGTCGAGGTCGGCGTGCGGGTGGCGTTCGCCGCCGCCCTGTTCTTGGCCGCCGCCTCGCTCGCCCTGCAGCAGGCGCTCATCGAGCCAGACCCTCCTCGAGGCTTCGCGCCGCGCCACGCGGAAGGCCGCCCCTGGCGCCTGTGGCGAGAGATGCGTCCAGAGCTGAAGCAACTCCTCGTCGCCGACACTCTCGTGCGGTTCTGCGAGCAGATTCCGTATGCGTTCGTCGTCGTATGGGCGGTGGGAACCGCGGCCGCGCCGGGACCCGTCACCGCGCTCGAGTTCGGCGTCCTGCGCACGATCGAGATGGCCACCGCGATCCTGATCTATCTTCCCGTCGCGTACGCCGCCGATCGCGGCCGGAAGAAGCCGTTCGTAATCGTGACGTTTGCCTTCTTCACCGCCTTTCCCCTCGTCCTCCTCGTCTCCCGCTCGTTCGGGAGCCTCGCGTTCGCGTTCGTGCTCCGCGGGCTCAAGGAGTTTGGCGAGCCGACGAGGAAGGCGCTGATCATGGACCTCGCGCCGGAAGACCGGAAGGCTGGAGTTTTCGGCCCCTACTACCTCGTCCGCGACACAATCGTCTCCGTCGCCGCGTTCGGGGGCGCATTCCTCTGGTCGATCCATCCCGAGGCCAACTTGTGGGTCGCGTTCGCGTTTGGCCTCGTGGGAACCCTCTGGTTCGCCTGGCGGGGGCGGACCCTCGGGCCGGCCCCTGCGGGCGGCTAGCCTCATCCGTGGGGCGATCGACCCCATCCGACCTCGCCGCGCGCTCGGACAATGTTAAGTTACCTTGACATCGCGGGCACCCATCGATAGGATGGAACCGATTCTTGACAGGAGGAGGTCGTGGTGCGCCTGGAGAACCGGTTGCGTGAGGCACGCACGAGCGACGGTCGGACCCAGGAGGATCTGGCACGCGCCGTCGGAGTCACCCGACAGACGGTCCTTGCCATTGAGAAAGGAGGCTACGAGCCGTCGGTTCGGCTTGCGCTTCTGCTTGCCCGGGAGCTCGCCGTTTCGGTAGACGACCTTTTCTGGTTGGCGGGAGCGAAAGGGAGGAGAGCCTAGTATGAAGATGGGGTACGTCGTTTCGAGGGTTGGACTCGTAGCGATCCTCAGCGTCGCCCTCGGTTTCAGCGGATTGCCGTGGTGGGGAGCCGTTGCGGCGGGGGTCTTGGCCCTCGCCTTCTTCCTCGCGGTCCCACGGTCCGGACGGTATGTCGTCGCGAGCGAGGGCGGCGTCGCGCCGTTGCGTCGCGACGAACGATCCCGCGCCATTCGCGACAAGGCAGCTCGGAACGCCTTCGTCCTCACCCTCCTCAGCGTGGCCGGCCTGGCGGTCGCCTACGGCCGCGTCCTCCGTGCTCCAGTGCCTGTCGCCGCACTGGGAGGCGTTCTCGGCCTCGCCGCCGTGGCGTACGCCGTCTCCGACCTTTGTCTGCGACGCGGGTCGTAGGCCCGAATCCCGTGGGCTCTGCAGGGCTTGTCCGGGAGTTGCGCGCACGCGACTTGAGCCAACGCGCATCCATGCCGCCGACGCAACCCTCTGGGCACGCGCGTCGGCTTGCGCGACGCGGAGTCCTCGCCCGGGACCCGAGTGACCCGAGGATCGGCCGACGGCAAGTCCACGCGAGGTTTGCCCCGGAAGCAGAAGGCCCGCCCTCCATCGAAACCCGCACGCGGTAACAGGACCGCGCCCTCGTCCCGCTGCTCCAGACTGAGCGGGCGGCTCTTCGGACCGCATTGACGCTGACGGGGAAAGATCTTCCGAACGTAGGCCAACGGAGACCGAGTCCAGGTCGTGGGCGGCGGGCTGTCGCTTCCTCGACCGGGGAACGATCCCGCCCCGAGGAGCGGGACCATTGTCCACCGCTCTGCGTTCGATGACGTGGAGAGCGCGTGATCGAGCGAGCTACCCTGGACTTCTCCCACACATTCTAGGATTGTCCGTGCCCGAGTCCCTGGCTAGGATGGTCCGGGGTTCGGCAACCAAGCCGAGATGGGGGGGACCATGGATCGCATCGTCAAGCGCGATGGCCGCGTCGTTTCGTTCAACCAAACGAAGATCACCACCGCGGTTTGGAAAGCCATGCGCGAAGTGGGAGAGGGAGATGAATACCTCGCCCAGAGCGTGTCGGACCGTGTCACACACTCTCTCGGACAGCGGTTCGTCGGCGAGCCTCCGACCGTCGAGGAGATCCAGGACGCGGTGGAGGAGACGCTGATCGATCGCGGCCTTGCCCGCACCGCCAAGGCGTACATCCTCTATCGCAAACAACACGAGGACTTGCGCGCGATGCGCGGCCTGCTCGACGAGATGCCCTTGGTCGAGGATTACCTGAACGACCGGGACTGGCGCGTTCGCGAGAACAGCAACATGACCTTCTCCCTCCAGGGTCTGAACACGCACATTACGGACAAGATCATCTCGCAGTACTGGCTTCACAAGATCTATCCAATCCAGATCCGCACGGCGCATGAGAGCGGCGACATGCACGTCCACGACCTCGGAACGCTCGGCGCCTACTGCGTGGGGTGGGACCTTCGCGATCTCCTCTTGCGGGGATTCCGCGGCGTGCGTGGGAAGATCGAGTCTCGGCCGGCCAAGCACTTCCGCGTCGCTCTCCTGCAGATCGTGAACTTCATGTACACACTGCAGGGGGAATCGGCAGGGGCCCAGGCGTTCTCGAGCGTCGACACGTACCTCGCTCCGTTCATCCGCGCCGACGGACTGTCGTACGAAGAGGTGCGACAGAACGTCCAGGAGTTCATCTACAACATGAACGTCCCGACACGGGTCGGCTTCCAGACTCCGTTCACCAACATCACCCTCGATCTCAAAGTGCCGCGATTCATGGCGGGGGAACCGGTCGTTCTTGCCGGCGCGCTCGGCAAGACGTGCTACGGCGACTACCAGCCGGAGATGGACCTATTCAACCGCGCGTTCGCTGAGGTGATGATGGAGGGCGACGTTCAGGGCCGGCCGTTCACGTTCCCGATCCCGACCTACAACATCACCGAGGACTTCGATTGGGAGAATCCTGTTCTCGAGCCTGTGTGGGAGATGACCGCGAAATACGGGATCCCCTACTTCTCGAACTTCATCGGGAGCGACATGCGTCCCGAAGACGCCCGCAGTATGTGCTGCCGGTTGCGGATCGACAATCGCGAGCTGCGAAGCCGCGGAGGTGGGTTGTTCGGCGCGCACCCGCTCACCGGATCGATCGGCGTCGTCACCCTGAACCTGCCGCGCCTCGGCTACCTCGCGGCGGACGAAGACGACTTCTTCCGCCGGCTCGGGGGTGCGATGGACCTCGCGCGGAAGGCGCTCGAGATCAAGCGGAAGACGCTGGAACAACTGACCGACCAGGGCCTGTACCCGTACTCGCGCTTCTACCTGCGAAGGATCAAGGAATCGGAAGGCGGATACTGGCGCAATCACTTCTCCACCATTGGAATCCTCGGCATGAACGAAGCGGTGCTGAACCTGCTGGGCGGCTCGCTCGCCGAGCCGGCCGGGCAAGCGTTTGCGCTTCGT
>JAQTVA010000088.1 GCA_028707055.1 Candidatus Bipolaricaulis sp.
CACCCACAACATGGCCGTCGTGGCGCAGCTGTGCGATCGCGTGGGGGTCATGTACGCCGGCAACATCGTTGAGAAGACGGACGTACGGACGCTCTTCCGGGACCCGCGCCACCCCTACACCATCCGACTCCTCCACGCGATTCCCTCGGCCGCCACGTCGGGCGTGGAACTCGAGGAGATCCCCGGCTCTGTTCCCCAATTGATCCATCCCCCGGCCGGCTGCCGCTTCCACCCGCGGTGCGATCGCGTCATGGAAGTCTGCAGCCGACAGAAGCCGGTCGAGGTCGAAATCCGCCCGGGGCATTTCGTCGCCTGCCATCTGTTCCGCAAGCGAGAGGAGGCCGCGTGACGACGCTGTTCGAGTGCCGGGAGTTGACGAAGTACTTCCCCATCAAGAGCGTCTTCCGGGAGGTTGCGAAGGTCCACGCCGTGGAGCAGATCAACCTGGCGATCCCGGAAGGCGAGACCGTCGGCCTCGTCGGCGAGAGCGGCTGCGGGAAGACGACGCTCGCTCGAATGCTCCTGATGCTGATCCGCCCAACCTCCGGCACGATCCTCTATCGGGATACCGATCTCACGACGCTCGGCGGGAAAGAGCTGCGGAGGTTCCGCCGCGACACCGCGATCGTCTTTCAGGATCCGTACTCCTCGCTCGACCCACGCATGTTGGTCGCCGACGTCGTCGGGGAACCGCTCGCGATCCACAAGGTCGCGTCCGGAGAGGATCGCGAGGATCTGGTGCTTCGCCTCCTCGAGCGCGTGGGCCTCAAGACCGAACACATGTACCGCTATCCCCACGAGTTCTCGGGGGGGCAGCGACAACGCCTCGCCATCGCCCGCGCGCTGGCGGCCGACCCGAAGTTCATGCTCCTCGACGAGGCCACGTCGGCGCTCGATGTCTCGGTCCAGGCGAAGATCCTCAACATGCTGAGCGCCCTCAAGAGCGAGTTCGGATTGACCTACCTGTTCATCTCGCACGACCTAAGTGTGATCCGTCACTTGAGCAATCGCGTCGGGGTCATGTATGTCGGGCGGATGGTGGAGTACGGGACGAGCGACCAGGTCTTCGGCCAGCCCATGCACCCGTATACGCGGGGACTCCTCGGCGCCGCGCCGAGCTTGAACCCGGACGATCGAGACCGACGTAGTGACGTCGCCTTGGAGGGCGAAGTCCCGAGCGCGGTCAACCCGCCGCCGGGATGCCGGTTCCATCCGCGTTGCCCGGAGCGGTCGGAGAATTGCAGTCGCATCGTTCCCGAACTCGTGGACATCGGCGACGGACACCTCGTGGCCTGCGCCTGCAAAGAGCGGGCGGCTAGTGACTCGTAGGCGGCGTCCCGTGAGCGGGACCGACGGCGAGCCGGTGCCCGGGAGACCGCCCGAGGTCGATCGGAAGGACGTCGTCGCGATGGCCCTCGCCCTGTTCCAGCTCTTCGCCCCCCTGGTGCTTGCCCTCGCCCTCGTCGGCGCCCTCGTCGGTATCGTTCTGCGTTGCAGCCGCTAGGAAGGAGCGGGAATGGCCGAAGCCCAGACGCTCGAAAGCCAGAAGGCGAGTCAGGCCTGCGGCATTCTCAGGGAACTCGACATCGACTGCTGGCTCCTCTGGGTCCGCGAGACGATGCAGTTGCGCGACCCCAGCCTCGATCTCGTCCTCGGGAGCGACGTGATCGGCCCGACGGCTCTCCTCTTCACACAAGACGGAGAGCGGATCGCGATCGCTCAAGAGCACGACGCGGCAGGATTCCCCGAGGGGCTCTTCGACCGCACGATCCCGTACACCGCGGGAATCGCCGAACCGCTTTCCCGTGAGCTTCACCGTCTCGATCCCCAATGCGTCGCCCTGAACTACAGCGTCGACAACGACGCCGCGGACGGACTGACCGTGGGGATGCTGGAACTCCTTCGGCGGATCCTGACAGGCACCGAGTACCCCGATCGGTTCGTTTCCGCCGGCCCGTTGGTGGAGCGTCTGCGCGGCCGGAAGCTCCCGGAGGAGGTGGAGCGGATTCGCGGCGCGATCTCGGTTACGGAGCGCATCTTCGACGACCTGCGTGCTGTCCTCCGAGTCGGTCAGACGGAGCGGGAGATCGCCGAACTCGTCCGAACGCGCATGCGCGAACTCGCTGTGGAACCGTCGTGGGACCCTTCGTACTGCCCTGCTGTCGATGCCGGACCGGACAAGGAGTTCGGCCACGCAGGTCCGACCGGCCGGTTGACGCGTCCGGGACATCTGCTCCACTTCGACTTCGGCGTCAGGGCCCGTGGATATTGCGCTGATCTGCAGCGGATGTACTTCTTCGGACGGCGCGACGAGATCCCGGCCCCGATCCAGGAGGCGTTTGCAGTCGTGCGCGAGGCGATCGAGTCCGCGGCCGCCTTCCTCTGTCCCGGCCGGCTCGGGTACGAAGTCGACGCGGTGGCCCGCGACGTCGTTCTGCGACACGGGTACGTCGAGTACGCCCACGGCCTCGGTCACACGATCGGTCGATTCGCCCACGATGGAGGGATGAGGCTCGCCCCCCTCTGGCCGATCTTCGGCGAGCGGCCGAAGGGGATCGTCGAAGTGGGCCACGTGTTCACCCTCGAGCTCGGCGTCCCGACGCCAGAACACGGGCGCGTCAACCTCGAGGAGGACGTCCTGGTCACCGCCGACGGGTGCACCTTCCTCTCCCATCCGCAGGAGGAGATCTTCTGCATCGGCTGACCGCGCTATCCGACGACGATCGGCTCGTCCTTCGGGAATCGGCTGAGGACCTCCGGTCCCCGCTCGCTGATCGACACGACGTCCTCGATCCGCACACCGCCTTTTCCCGGGATGTAGACCCCCGGCTCTGCGGTCACGACCATCCCGGGCACGTAGGCGCTGACGGCGTGAGGACCCGAGGAGGTCGGAAACTCGTGAATCTCGAGTCCAAGCCCGTGGCTGAGTCCGTGGGTGTACTCCGCTCCATAGCCGGCACGTTCGATGACGTCGCGAGCGGCGCGGTCGGCCTCGGCCCCTGAGCGGCCGGGCTGAAGGGCTTCGATGCCGGCGCCATTCGCTGCCAGAACGACCCGATAGACCCGTCGCAACTCCGGCTCTACGTCGCCAACGAAGACGGTTCGGGTGATGTCGCTGCAGTACCCGTCGACGCGGGCTCCGATGTCGAACAACACGGCTTCGCCCCGGTGGATCTCACGCCGCTCGGGGCGGTGGTGAGGGAGTGCGGTCGCCGCACCCCCGGCGACGATCAGCTCGAAGGCCACACCCTCGGCGCCGAGGCGGCGCATCGCAAACTCAAGCTGCAACGCAAGCTCGCTCTCTGTGACTCCGGCGATCCCACCGCGGAGGAGATCGGTCAACGCCCTCTCGGTGACATCCGTCGCTCGCCGGATGGCGGCCACCTCGTCTGCATCCTTAACCTGGCGAAGCTCGGCCACCGGGTCCTCGAGGACAACGATGGTCGTCTTCATCTGCGCTCCCAGCGCGCGCGCCGTGGAGAAGCCGATCCGACGAGCCGCGACCCCGATCCGTTCGGCGCGACAATCATCGACGGCCTCCGCGATCGCCTTCGGGTAGTCCCAGTCGAGGACTCGCCACTCGAGATCGGGAGCGTCATGCATCGCCTGGCCGATGTTCGTCCGCGACGCCAGGGGCAACGACCGCCGAGGAGTCAAGACGAGGGCTCCGTACCCTGCGTACCCGGTCAAGTACCGCATGGAAGGGCCGTCCGGATCCGTGCCCTCGAGGTTGACTACGAGGAAGGCGTCGACGTCCAGTGACTCAAGGAGCCGACCTCTACGATCCGCGTAGTTCATCATCTCACGTCCTCCTCATGCCCTTTCAACCGCCGCCCGGCCTCGATGCGGGACCGAGGAGGAACCCCTCCTTGAGAGGGTTGTCCGGGCTGATCGTGACTTGGGCCATCCGGTCACGGGAGCACGGCTGGAAGATCCCGGGGCCATCACACCGCACTCCTCAACGTCGGTTGAGACGGCCCCGCGGGCTCGCAGGGGAGCGTCTTGCGGATCGAATCCACGCATCTTCTCGGGCGCCGCGTCGGCTCGGTCATGGTATCTCAGAGATCGGTGCAAGTCCCAGCCGTGTCGCACGGGTCGGCTTGCCGCCGGCGTGGGTGTCGATCGTCACAACCCGTTCTGCAAC
Organism: Candidatus Bipolaricaulis sp.; assembly: GCA_028707055.1. Lineage (GTDB taxonomy): Bacteria > Bipolaricaulota > Bipolaricaulia > UBA7950 > UBA9294 > JAPLGD01. The sequence goes on from JAQTVA010000088.1 coordinate 4,145, forward strand.
GCTGCGTTCTCGTTTCAACCCTCGAGTCGCGGTTCGTTTACGGCGGAAGCACCCCTCTCGGCCGTCAGGCGGCCCGTCTCGCGCAGCGCGGCTTGATGGGGTTCCCGGTTTCACCTACACTGCATCGCCATGGAATCCGTTGGGCAGCGCATTCGCGACCTCCGCCTGGAGAAAGGGTGGACCCTGAAGGAGCTCGCTGCGAGGTGCGAGCTCTCGACAAGCTTCCTCTCTCAGGTCGAGCGCGGTCTTTCGTCCGTATCGATCACTTCGCTCCACATCATCTGCCAAGCGCTCGGCATGACGCTCGGCGAGTTCTTCCGCCAGCTAGGCGACGGCATCGCTCGACCGAACGGCGGGGAACGAACCGTGGAGGTCATGAAGGCCAAAGACCAACGGGCCGTGAACCTCTCGGAAGCGTCGATCAAGTATCGCTTCCTCAGCCGTGAGTTCCCCGAACGCCAGTTCGAGATCATGCTCGGAGAGATCCCGCCGGGCTACATCTACCCGCCGTTCCCGCACGAGGGTGAGGAGTTCGGATACGTGCTTGAGGGGCAGCTGCTCCTTACCATCGGTGACGAGACGTATACCCTCGGGCCCGGCGACAGCTACCACTTTGCCGCGTCCACGCCGCACGGGTACCAAGCGGAGGGCGGTGCGGGCGTGCGGATCCTCTGGGTCCAGACCCTCAAGTACTTCCAAACCCGAGATGGAATCCCAACATCGCAGGAGTGACTCGGAGGACAAGGCCGCAGCGAACGCCCCCAGGGGTCGACTTCTCTACCTTTCAAGCGGGGATGTCGAGAGAGTCGACGTCTCGGACTCGGAGATTGCGACGGAGATCGCAGAGCTGTTTGCTGAGAAGGCGGCCGGGCGGGTCGACGCTCCGCCGAAGCTCGGCATCCATCCCCGGAGCGACTCGTTCCTCCACGCCATGCCCGCCCATATTCCCAGCCGGGGCGCGGCCGGCATGAAGTGGGTCGGGGTCTTTCCCGGGAATCAGGGGCGCGGCCTGCCACAAGTGAGCGGGCTGATCATCGTGAATGACGCCGACACGGGCTTGCCGACCGCCGTGCTGGAAGCAGGCTGGGTCACGACGAAGCGAACCGCGGCGGCGTCGGTTCTCGCGGCGCGACATCTGGCTCGAAAGGACGCATCGTCGGTCGGAATCCTCGGGTGCGGGGCGCAGGGACGAAGCCATCTCGCGGCCCTGTGCGCCGAGTTCCCGATCAAGCGGGCGGTGGCCTTTGACCCGTCGGTGGGCGCGCGCACACGCTACGCGGCGGAGATGCAGGAACACACGGGGGTACACATCCGCGCCACGGCCTCGCCGCGCGACGCGGTGGAGGCGTGCGACATCATCGTGACCGCAGGTCCCATCGCGCGAATCCCGTATGCCACGATCCAGCCGGGGTGGCTGTCCCCCGGCGCATTCGCCGCATCGATTGACTACGCCTCGGCGTGGAGCGCCGGCGCTGTGGCCGAGTTCGACCGGATCTACGTGGACGACATCCCGCAACTGGAGGCTCATCGCAAGGAAGGCTACTTCCCCGACCTCCCGGCTCCGTTCGCCGATCTCGGGGAGGTCGTGACCGGCACGAAGCAGGGACGGGCCACCCGCGGGGAGCGGACAATGGCGTGCCTTCTCGGGCTGGCGGCCGAAGACCTCGTCGTGGCGCACCTCGTCGTGAAGCTCGCCGCGGCGAAGGGGATCGGGACCTGGCTTCCCCGGTAGCGAGTCCAGGAAGGAGGATCGTGGACGCAAGACCAACCGCCGAGGAGCGGAGGAAGCTGTCAGATTGGGGGCCTCGCGGGGGCTGGCCGACGTTCCGCACGGTGGACCTGCACACCGCGGGGGAGCCGCTCCGCATTGTCACAGACGGGTTTCCGGAGCTCCGCGGCGAGACGATGCTCGAACGCCGCCGCGACGCGCAACAGCGGTACGACGGGCTGCGGAGGATCCTCATGTGGGAACCCCGTGGACACGCGGACATGTACGGGTGTTTGGTCACGCCCCCCGCGACGGACGACGCGGACTTCGGCGTGCTCTTCATGCACAACGAGGGATGGAGCACCATGTGCGGCCACGGGGTGATCGCCGTGACGACGGCGGCCGTCGAGCTTGGGTGGATCCCGCCCCGCGAGCCGGAGACGACCGTGCGGATAGACGCCCCGCCAGGTCGGATCACCGCGGCCGCGTCAGTCGAGGGCGCGCGCGTTCGCGGGGTACGGTTCCGAAACGTTCCGTCGTTCGTCCTGGCCAGAGACGAGATGGTCGACGTCTCGGGAGTCGGGCGCGTCCGCTACGACATCGCGTTCGGCGGCGC
>JAQTVA010000089.1 GCA_028707055.1 Candidatus Bipolaricaulis sp.
GCCAGTCGTTCTAGGTCACGGGTGATGCGAGCGGCGAACGCGCCGAGCGCCGGCTTGCGGCTGAGCTCGAGAAGCGAACTCACGCGCGCCTCGAGGCCGAGCCGCTGGTCCACGGCCAGAAGAAGCTTGGGAAGCCGTGGGCGGGGGCGGTGTCCGAGGACGTAGCCGACCGCGCCCGCGGCGAACGGCAGCACCAGAAGGGCCGCTCGAAGGATGGGGGCAATAGAGCCCACCCAAAGCTTCGCCGCAAGAAGCGCGGCCGACACGGCGGCGGCTGTCCCCATCCACGCCGTGGCGGCCCACGAGGCTCCGCGGATGGCTCGGGCACGTCGCTCAAGTCGTGCGAATAGCTCAGGAACGGAGAGCATGCTCCTCCCGGAGGACTCCGCGGTGCGCGAAAAGGAAGACGACGACGCCGAGCCCGAACGGCACGAGGAACGAGAAGAGAAGACGCGTCCACGGCTCCCCGCCAGCGAGCATGTGCCAGAGAGCCGCCGCCGGACTCACGAGCGCCGCCGCGCGGAACGGCTCGGGGGCGAGCTCGAGGAGGAGAGGGGGAAAATCGTAGATGCAGAGGAACGCGAGAAGCGGGAAGAACGGCGAGCGTCCGTGACGAAACGCGCGGGAAGAGAGGCGGAAGGCGACGATCGCGATCGCGACGCTCACGAGGCCGACGTATCCCCAGGCCATCCACAGGTGCCCTGCATGGCGCGATGGCAAGAGGATCGTGCAGACCGTCACGTACGGCAAGACGAGGGTCTGGAGGAAGGCGACCTGCAGGGGGAGTGAGAGAAGCTGGCGGCGCCGAATCCGGGGCAGCGGCTCGACGGCCGCGCCGCGGTTGACCGCATGCGCGGTACCGAACGCGGCGAGCGCCAAGAAGAACGCCGTGGGGGCCGGACGCCAGGGGAACAGGAAGAAGTCCGCCACCCGCCCCGCCCACGGCATGGACAGGACGAGCGCGAGTCCCGTCCCAATCAAGAACGCAAGGCACGCGACGTAGCCGCCTCGGTCGAAGAACAGGGTGTAGGGCTTCACGTTCGCTCTCCCTCCGTGATGCACAGGCGCACGAGGCTCACTTTTTCCGGCATCTCCCGGGCCGGGAGGACGCTGGACGACTCCTCGTAGGTGAGGAGCCATGTCTCCGTGGACGCCAGGATCCAATCGGCGCAGTTGGCGTACAAAGCGAACTGCTCGCGCGTCATCGCGGACGCGCTGACCTGGCGCAGGTCTGAGAACGCGATGTCCGCGAGCGGTCGATCTCGCGCGAGAGGGACTTCGTAGAACAGCCCGTCGAGGAAGAGCATCGCGGCGACGACTTCGCTTCCACTCAGGTTCTCGATGCGAAAGCTTCGATCGCTCTCGCTCACGCGGAGGAGCCACTCGGCCTCCTCGGTGCCGCATGTGCGCACGAAGCGCCGGGTTCGCGCCGGCAGAGAGAGCGTTGTCTCTCCCAGCCGGCTGTCGAGCTCGTACTGGCTCCGCGCGGTCACCCACACGTCCGCCTGGATCGGGAATCGGCGCTTGTCATGCTCGATCGGCACGGTCGTGGAACCGAGCGAGAAGAAAGCATACGAATCAATGGTCGAGACGAATGATGTTTGAAGCGATAAATGCGTATGGATGATGTATTGATACGCAATGCTTCCGGTGCGGTTTACATAGAAACCAGACGCAACCGCAGCCGCTGCCACCCCAACCAGCAGCAGGACGCAGGGGAGCGCGAAGCGCCCGCGCGCGGCTCGGCGATGGAACAGGACGAAGCCGAGGATGACGGCCAGCACGACGGCGGGGGCGAACGCGTAGAGGGGGCGGACGACGCGCGTGTTGTTCAGCGAATCCTGAGCGAGGCGATCGACCGTGACGAGACGGTGCGCGGACGGGATCCGGGCGGCAATGCGCTGCACGTCGGCGTCCGTAAGGTCGCGCAACCTCGTCGTCACGAGAGAGACGTTTCCCGCGCCGTGCTGGATCCGAACCAGCAGGGGCTCCCCGTCGCGGCTCAGGAGAACTTGCGCGCCGGTGCGCGGCGTTCCCGTCAGCAGGAACGCGCCGGGTGAGATCTCGCGAAGGGTGGGAGCCGAGAGCGGGAGAAGGGAGCGAGCGACCGGGGAGTCCCACTGGTAGAAGTCGGAGCCGGAGAAGAGCACGAGGGACCCTCCGGAAACGACCCACTGGCCGAGGCCCTCCCACACGGCCTGGTCGAGGAGCGGGGCGGCGAGCCACAGGCTCTGCACCGGCTCGTACGCCCACCAGTCGCTGGGCAACTCGGAAGGGGCGACGACGGACGCCGTTTCGTCGAGCGGATGGGCCTCGCCCGCGACGACGACGAAGGGAAGGCCGCGGGTGGCTTGACGCACGTTCTCCGTCACGGACGCGACGACCTCACCATCCGGCCCGAGGAGCTGCACAAGAGCGGGCAGAAGCAGGTCGTAAGCGGGCAACGTGGCGTGGTAGACGCCGTTCTCGAGAGAGCCGCGGGCGATCTCGTGCGTGAAGGGGATTGGGTTGGCGGGGTCACTCCCGCCGAACTGCTTGACGATGATCCGCCCATCGAGCGGAGCGGAGAGGCCGGCAACCTCGACGCGGATCGGAGCATAGCGAAATCGGATCCACTGTCCGTCGAAACCCAACCGCGAGGTCAGGGTCACCAGGCCGAAGGCGGGCAGCGCGACGGCGAGAAACAGAAATGCGGACGCAGCCGCCCGCACCCATCGCTTCGAGAGAAACCTGCACAACATACCTCTCACCGCTCCCATCATAGGCCATCGGTCGGCGAGAGGGGACCGCCGCATTATCCCGTGGGGTCTCTTGGTTTACAAGAAGAACGGCGGGTTCGGGCTACTGCGGAAGGTTCTCCACGGCCACGAGGGCGTCCTCGTTGAGGACGTCGGCATAGATCTGGGTCGTCTGGATGGATCGGTGTCCGAGCTGCTTCTGGACGAGACGCAGGTTGAAGCTGGACGCGCGGTAGAGCATCGATGCGTAGGTGTGCCGGCACGAGTGAATCGAGAAGCGGCCTGGGATGCCGACGCCGTCCGCCGAGCGCCGAAAGATCCGATAGACGGCGGTGCGCGTCAGGGCGCCGCCCCGGTTGGAGACGAAGAGGGGAGCGGGAGGGAGGGTCGACTCTCCGACGACGCTCTTCCACGCGACGAACTCCGCGAGGTGGTCCCGCAGCGCCGTTCCCATCTTCACGCCGCGCTTTTTCCCCCCCTTGCCGTCGCGGACGATGAGCGCCGCGTGGAGCGGATCCAGGAGAACGTCGCGCAGCTCGAGGGCGCAGATCTCGGAGACCCGAAGTCCGGCGTCAAGGGCGACGTGGAGAATTGCCCAATCCCGGACAGGGTTCTCCCGCTTGTCGGACGGAGGGCTCTCCGCCCGCCGCCGGCAGTAATCCTTGAGAGCCTTGACCTGCTCCGGGCTCATGAAGTCCTCGTATGTGATTTCGAGCGGCACGGTTCCTCCTCCTCGGCCGGTGTGCGGCGGGAGCAACCGTAGCCGGGGTGGGAGGCCGCCGGCGGGACAACTGTCGCAACAAAAGGACTCTTTTGTTGCGAGAGCGGGTCCAACGTAGATGGGAACAGAATGTCGTGCGCCCGGGTGCGACGATGAGGTCGACGCGCCCCCCTCCCGACCCCTGCCCCGAGGTGGCTCGAGGGGCCCGAAGCGATTTGCGGGCCCTCTTACTCGATCGAGTAGCGCTGGACGATGCTCTTCTCTTCCCCAGCGACTTCCGCGACCACCTCGACGTACGGTGCGATCGTCGAGTTCTTCAGCTTCTCGCGCAGGAGGTTGTCCACCTGGAAGATCCCGGCGGAGTTCGACATCTCGATCGCGATCTTGATCGGCCGCGTCTCGCCCGCCGAGAGGTGCACCTTGCGGATCGCCATCGCGGAGACGGAGTGGATGGTCGGCTCGCCCGTCGAGAAGGGGATGCGCGCGCGCCCTGACTCCATGTCGAGGGCGTCGGCGACCTTCACGACGCTCGCCTCGATCGTGAGCGGCTGGATGTCCCGCTGGTGGGTGAGGATCGCGTGGAGCGTCTCCCCCTTGAGGATCGCCGCGTCGCGCGCGCCGTACAGCCCCGCGAGGAACGCGTCGACGAGCGGCGCAGCGAGGACGACGGAGAGCTGCTCGTGGTCGAGGCGGTGGATGGCGTGTCCGACGTCGTGGAGGGCTGCGGCAAGCACGACGACGACCTCGGCGTCCTCCGGCCGGAGGCCGTGGTCCTTGACGACGCCCGGGGTCACGCCGGCGGCGACCAGGAGCCGGAGCAGCTTGAGGGCGATGTTCGTCATGATCTTGATGTGGACCGGGCCGTGATCGTTGATGTGCAGCCGATCGATGGCGGTGATGTTCGACGCGGCCCAGTACGCGTGGAGCGTCTCCGATGCGTCGATCCTGTCCAGGACCTTGTGGAGCGTCTCGTTTCCCTGCAACGGCACGTTAAGCGACATCGATGTCCTCCCCGAGTCGGCTCCACCACGGCGGTGCGGTCGGTTCCTCGCTTCGCCCGGTTTCGTGCGAAAGGAGATCCTCCAGAGTGGCGACGCGATGGCGGAGAAACGAGATCTCATCTTGTAGCGAGCGGACGAGGCGCTGTGAGCCGTCTTGCGGTTGCGCTCGGAGTGATCCAGAACCGGACGAAACCGAATCTGAGGAAATACCTATATTATCAGTCTTAACGCGCATGATATCGCTCGCTTCGGCCATCCTTAACCCGCTATCGCACAACTCCTGTAACTGGCGAAGCAGGGACACGCCATCGTCGCTGACGAGGAGTTGGTTGTTCGGGCCGCGGCGCAGGTGGGGGGCGAGGACGTCGCGGATGGAGTCGATGCGGTTCCGCACTTGGTTCGTCGTCGCCAGCCCGAGGGTCTTGCGCAGACTGGAGATCGTGTGCATGGTACGAGAACGATAGCCCAACTCCGCGCGGTGAGCCAGCCAAATTGTGAGGGATGGCGGAATCGAGTAGCCTACCGGCATGCCGATCGAACGCCTCGCGGAGGAACTCACCCACAAGATCGCCGCCGGCGAGGTGATCGACCGTCCTGCCTCGGTGGTGAAGGAGCTTGTCGAGAACGCCATCGACGCCGGGAGTCGCGCGATCGAACTCGACATTCGCGAGGGCGGGCTCCAATCGATGGTCGTCCGCGACGACGGCCACGGCATGGACGAAGCCGACCTGCGCTTGTGCGGCCAGCGGCACGCGACGAGCAAGATCCGAACCGAGGACGATCTCCTCTCGATCCGCACGCTCGGGTTCCGCGGCGAGGCGATCGCCAGCATCGCCGCCGTCTCCCGGATGCGGATCACGTCGCGGTCGTCGGCCGCCCCCGACGCGTGGACGCTCTCCGTCGAGGGAGGTGTCACCGTGGGGCTCATCCCCTCGTCGCGGGCGCCGGGGACGACGGTCGAGGTGGCTGACCTGTTCTTCAACCTCCCGGCGCGAGCGAAATTCCTCGGCGCGCCGCGCACGGAGTCGCTGCACATCAACCGCGTCGTTCAGAGGTTTGCGCTCGTGCTTCCGGGGGTGGGCTTCGTTCTCGCGCACGACGGGCGCGAGGTCTTCGCCGCGCCGCGCGTATCGTCGCTTCTCGACCGGATCAGTCAGGTGTACGGCGTGGACGTCGCCCGAGGGATGATCCCCATCGAGGGACGCCGTGGCGACATCCGCATCTCCGGGTGCATCAGCCGCCCCGACCTGAAGCGCGGGAATCGGCGCGACCAGCTGTTCGTCGTGAACGACCGGTTGATCGGCGACCGCGGGCTCGGGTACGTGCTGGCGAGCGCGTACCGAGGGATCCTGCGTCCGGGAAGCTTCCCGATCGCGGTGGTGTGCGTCGACCTCCCGCCAGATCGGGTCGACGTCAACGTCCATCCGCGGAAGGAGGAGGTTCGGTTCGCCCACGTTCGTGAGGTCCAGGACGCGCTCGGCTCCGCCCTCCATCAGGCGCTGTCGTCGCCGCAACGGGCGATTCCGGTGGGGGTGAGCCCCGTCGAGCCGCAGGCGGCGCCGGGGAGCGGTGCGCCGCGCATCGGCGCGTTTGGATCGCGGCCGCTCCCGCTCGACCTGCACGAGCAACTGGCCGACTCCCGACTGGCGCAAGAGGCGGGAAAAGTGAGGGTTCGCTCGGATCGCCGCGTCGTCGGGCAACTCCACGACATGTACCTTCTCGTCGAGGCTCCGAGCGGGCTGGAGATCGTGGACCAGCACATCGCCCACGAGCGGATCCTGTACGAGCGGCTGAAGGCCGAGGCGGCGGGCGCGGGGATCATCCGGCAGCTGTTCCTTCTTCCCGCGCGGATCGAGCTGCCGTTCGAGGCGGCGGCGGTGCTGTCGGCGAACCTCGCCGCGCTGGAGCGGGGGGGTGTTGTGGTGGAGGAGTTCGGCGGAGGAACGTTCCTCCTGCGGGAGTACCCGC
>JAQTVA010000090.1 GCA_028707055.1 Candidatus Bipolaricaulis sp.
TACGGGCTGTACGGCGGATTGACCGACTGGACCTACACCCTATGCGCAAGCGACATCTGGTACCCGTACTGGATCCTCGGTCAGTACACACCCTACGTGATCGTGCCGACGTGCGACCTTCTGTTCAGCTACCTCACCGGGATTGCGCAGTTTCCGATCTCGTGCGTGGATCTCTATGTCGGAGCGCTGTTCGACTGCGAAGGGTTCCTGTTCCTGTCGTTCCTCGCAGAGGACATCGACGTTGGCATCGACTGGCTGAAGATCTATGGCCTCAGCGTCACCTACTGGATAGATGAGAAGTACGTCTCTCTCTGGACTCAGATCGAGACTGGCGACGTCGTCTGTTTCCAACCGTACTTCACGGTGTGGTATGCGGGCGAGTCCTGGCCTGATGCGATCTCGCTCAACGCGCTGACCCTGACCTGCACGGTTCTCGGCTGCCAGTTCTACTGGGGCCACCTGTTCGACCGCTACATGGTCGACTACGGAGAGTGGATGGGGATGCCCGCCTACGACGTGTGGGGCGGACCCCGGATTGAGATCTACGGCTTCGGCCCACTCGGGGTGAACCTCGTGAGCCTCTTGGACGAGTACCCGTGCTTGTGGATCGTCTACGAAGGCGACGGCCAATCTGGAGAGCCTTACTTTCCCAACGAGGTCTTCGGCGTTCGCTGCGATGAGGACAGCTGCTGTGGCGGTCTCTTCAGCTTCGCGCTCAGCAACTTCTTCTCCACTGAGTTCGATGCGCCCGTCACAGGGATCTTCGGCTGGATGGGAAGCTACGTCGAGCTCTACGTGGGAGTCGGCTCGAACGTCAACCTCATCGGCGCCCTGAACGTCACCTCGCTCCACGGAGTCGAGTTCATCACCATGGGCGTCGAGGTCGCCTGGTAAGAAGCACGGAACGGAGTGCGCGAAGGTCGCCCCGCACGGTCTCGGAACGCTCGGACGCCGTTTCTCTCTTCTGTCGCCCCTGCTCGCGGCTCCGCGCCATGCCCAGCAAACGACCGGGAGCAGAAGGGAATCGACAGATGGGTCGCTCGCTTCCCTGTCGAGCGGACGCGGACCCTCTAATCGCTTCGTCTGGGCGCTGCGAAGCCCGTGGGCGCCAGGCCTCCGACTAGAACTCGTACACGCGGTAGGCGTCAGGCTCCGGCAATCGATCGCACAGCTCGAGCTTCCGCTCGCCCAGCTCAGCGACCCACGACCAGACGGTCGTAAACTCGGCACCCAGTTCGGAGCGAACGCCTTCACCCGTGCTGCCGAGCAACTGCCTCAGGTCCTCCCGCTTCACCCCGCTGGGCTGCCGACCTCTGAGCTCGAACCAGCGACGGGCGATCTCGAGCCGCTGCACGGAGTTCGCGGGGATCCTCTCCTCGTCGCAGTAGGCACGCATCTCCTGCGCCACGAAGTGGTTCGCAATGGCGCCATACCCTCTCTTGGGACGCAGGACCGCAAGATCCTCCTGAGACGCTTCGATCGCGGCCACGGACCCGCTCGAGTCCGCGACGAGGAAACTCTTCGTCCAGAGGTGCGGAAGGGCCCGGATGAGCTCGACGGCTTCGTCGACCGTCCGGCACTGCTCGAGTACGGCGCGCACGGGGATGTGATTCCAGACGCCCGGCCGGCTCGTGTGGGCCCCCTGCACGCCCGTCACCGCGGCCGCGAGGCCGGCTTCGTTGATGCCGTCCTCTCGCCCGACGAGAAGATCGTAGCAGCAACCGATGTGCGACAACGCGTTCGCGGGATACGTCCGGTACAACGTGAAGTCCGAGTGCTCGGGTCCAGCGTCATAGTTTCGCCCGAAGAGCGTCCGACCCGTGGTCGTGTGTGCACCGGACACGGCGACCGCCGTGCAGGAGGGGACAATGCCGATCGCGAGGGAATGGAACTGGACCGTCCGCTCGTCATACCCGCCGCCCTCGGCTATCCCGCGCATCTCATCGAACAGATCCGGGATTCGCGCCGCGACGTCGCGGACAAGGGCCTCCGCGGCCCGAGTCTGCTCGGCGGTCAGCTTCGAAAGCTCTTTGCCCGACGCGCGCAGCTGCTCGCCGACCTGGCGCCCCATCTCGTAATGCGTTCCGCGTAGCGTGATCTCCTTCACGGTGAGAAGCCCCCTCATCCGGTGACGCCCAGTCCGCGATTCCTCGTCGACGGCCCACGGCCGCTTCTGGAAGTGTAGCTTCTTTCGCTGAACGCGAGAATCGCGCTGCCGCTGCACCCTCTGCCCGTCATCCGCGACGCGGGGGAGGGAGGCATTTCGTGCGCCGCCGCGATCATGGAGTCCTGTTCTGCAGGTCACGGCGTTCATCGAAAGCGAGACAGTGAGAACCCTCCGCGCATTCAGCCCAGAGGTGATATCCCTCGGGTCGTCGTCGCCTTCCGCGCCCGCCGCGTCAGGCCGGGGACGTCGGCAGAATCCTCTTCCCCACCGGAGCGAGGTAGATCACGAACTGGTTCTCGCCGTCCAAGCCGAAGAGCGCATTCATCTCCTCATCCGCGAACGCTCCGACGGCGCAGGCGCCGGCGCCAATGGACTCGGCGGCGAGGTACAGGTTCTGAGCGACGTGTCCGGCGTCGAGGTGGAGGTAGCGGTATCCACGCTCGCCGTACCGCCAGCTCATGCGCTCAGCGACTGCGACCCAGACGAACGTCGCCGCGCTGCGAGCGATCATCTTCTGCCCCAGTGCAGCCTCCGCGACTCGAGCAGTCACGTCCTCGGATGCAGGGAGCAGGGCAAGTCGGTGCGACATCGCGAGGAAGCGGTAGAGCCCGGACTCCAGGCCGTCAACTCGGTTGACCAGGAGGAGCGTCTCGAACGCATGCCGAGCCCCGGCGGACGGGACGCTGCGAGTCGTCCGCTCGGCTTTCACAACGTCTCGGACCCCTTGCGTCGCCCACAGCAGGTACGAGATCTCGGCAAGAGACAACGGCTGCTCGCTGTACTTGCGCAGGCTGCGGCGAGCGTCCATGACCTCGCGCAGGGAAGCTCGCCCGAGAGCCAGATCCCTCGGCGCGGGAAGGTCGATGAGCTTGAGCGCGCCCTCCGGTACGGGAAGCTCGAGCGGCGGCTGCGGAACACCCTTCTCCTGATCCGACGGTCCCATGGCGCGGTAGCGCGTGCTCTCCATGAACTCCTGTCCGACTCCCGACATCGCTCCTCCTCCTTGTTCGCGATGGACACAGGCCCAAACCGCCCCCGAGGACAGCTCCACTCCCACAACCCAGTCTACCTCTTCCTCCGTGGTCGATTCCACCGTACGGCCGCCGATGGAAGGGTCCGGACACGCGGACGGCGACGGGTGCTGTCTGACGGCGCTCTGTCTGCGGCGGTTCGAACCCACCGGGCCGTGGCGGACCCGTCTGAGTCAGAGCCCGACGGCCGCTCGCGCGCTTCGCTCCGGCAAGGCGGGGAGCGACGAGGTCTCCGTGGCGAACCCGGCAGGCGGGGATCGAAGCCTGCGCACCCTTCTCGGCGGCGTATGATCTGGCCGTCATTCACAGCGGAATGGAGGAAGTCACCGTGCGCATCGATGAGATCGTGAAGTTCGTCGAGGGAATCCCGGCCGATCTGAAAGAGAAGAGGGGAACCTACTCCATCGAGTTCACCGTCGCCGAGCGGAAGGCCTTTCTCACCAAGAAGAAGCTCACCTACAGCGCGAGGTTCCGGATCGACGAGGACAGGAAGGAGCTGCGATTCACGGAGTTGCTGAAGGAGCATGGCTCGGGCGTCTCCTCGGGGGGCGATGACCCCGGCCCCGGATTCGGGTTCAAGAAGGAGACCTACAGGACGGGCTCGGGGCCTCGTGAGGGCTCGATCGAGGAGCAGTCAAGGCTATTCGGCGCGCACTACACCTACTCCTTCGACTTCTCCCGGGTGCGCACGTTCATCGAGGGCGAGGCCCGAAAGGCGGGGTACGCATTCAAGTACCAGCTGACCTCGGCCGGTCTCTAGCGCGCAAACTCTGGGCGGTTGAGGCGTCCGCGCCGCACCCCGGGCGGGCGGCGCCGACAACGCTTCACCCGCACCGCACGCCACAGGGCCCGTAGCGGGACTCGGCTATCCGAGGATCGCCTTCAGATCCGCCTCAGGGGTCGTGATCGGCGTCAGACCGAACGTCTTCACCAGGACGTCGAGGACGGGAGGTGTGACGAACGCCGGCAGCGATGGCCCAATGCGAATGTTCTTGATCCCCAGGCTGAGCAGCGTTAGGAGGATCGCCACCGCCTTCTGCTCGTACCACGAGAGAACGAGTGAGAGGGGAAGCGCATTGATGTCCGTCTTGAACGCGCCGGCAAGCACCTTCGCGATCTCGATCGCCGAGTAGGCATCGTTGCACTGGCCGATATCGAGGAGCCGCGGCAGACCGGCAACCTCCCCGAAGTCGAGCTTGTTGAAGCGGTACTTGCCGCAGGCGAGGGTCAGGATCAGGCAGTCCTCCGGAACCGCCTTGGCGAGATCCGTGTAGTAGCTGCGCCCGGGCTTCGCCCCGTCACAGCCACCGATGAGGAAGAAGTGCCGGATCCTCCCAGTTTTCACGGCGTCGACGATGGCACCCGCGGCGTCGACAACGGCCTTGCGCCCAAAGCCGACCGTGATCCGCTTCTCCGGCTGATCCGCGGGGAAGCCCGGTGCGGCCAGCGCGGCTTGGATGACCGATGAGAAGTCGGCGTTCGTCACGTGCTGTACCCCGGGCCACGCCACAAGTCCCGTGGTGAAGATCCGCCCCTTGTAGGTCTCGCGCGGCTTCTGGATGCAGTTGGTCGTCATGAGGATGGCGCCGGGGAACGCGTCGAACTCCTTTTGCTGTTCCTGCCACGCGCCGCCGTAGTTTCCCACGAGGTGCCGGAACGCCCGCAGCTTCGGGTAGCCGTGCGCAGGCAGCATCTCGCCGTGTGTGTACACGTTGACCCCTTTCCCGTCGGTCTGCTGCAGAAGCCGGTAGAGGTCCTTCAGATCGTGGCCGGAGACCACGATCGCCTTCCCCGCGACGGGCGTGACGCGCACCGAAGTCGGCGACGGCACTCCGTAGGCGCTCGTGTTCGCGTCGTCGAGGAGCCGCATCACACGGTAGTTGACATCCCCGCAGCGCAGGCACGCCGCCGTGAGCTCCTCGATGTTCGCCGGATTTGAGGCCAGGAAGTCAAGCGCCTCGTGGAAGTACGCCCAAACCGCTTCGTCCTCCTTGCCGAGGATGGCGGCGTGATCGGCGTACGCCGCGGCTCCCTTCAGGCCGAAGAGCAGGAGTGCCTGAAGGCCCGCCGCGTCGTCCCCCACCTCCTCGCACCGAGCCGAGAAGCTCGAGTCTCCCTCCTGAGCGACGAGCGCCTCCAGCGACAAGCCGGGCATCCACGTCGCCGGACCGACGAGCGTTTCGACGGGCTTCCCGCCGGCTCGGGCCGCGGTGACGTAGAGGGACTGCGCCCTCTCGCGCAGTTCCACCGCCGTCCGAATCAGACCGAGCAACCGCTCGGCGTCGAAGTTAACGTTGGTGATCGTCGTGAACAGCGCCTCGATCACGAATCGGTCCACCCCCGCATCCCGAGCTCCGAGGGCGCGGGCTCGATGCGCGTACATCGAGATCCCGTTCGTCAGGTGAAGCAGGTGGTCCTGAAGGATCGCCGTCGTCGGGTCTTTGCCGCAGACGCCAAACGTCGTACAGCCCTTTCCGCCCTTCGTTTGCTCGCACTGGTAACAGAACACTCAGGGCCTCCTTCGCCTCTTGGCGGCCTGCGCCAAGGTCGTCGTCTCCAAGGCTTCGAGCACGTTGCGCCGCGCCCGACCCACAAGATCTCCCAGGATGCACCCGGAGCCCTCGCACACCGGGCTCGCGAACAGGCAGCCATCGCGCCTTGGCGTCCCCTCGAGGACTTCGTACACGCGGAGCAGGGATACGTTCCGCGCGGCCGGTGCGATGGAGTACCCCCCGTTCGGTCCGCGCCGCGACTCGACCAACCCTGCGCTCGTCAGGCGCTCCAGGACTTTCGAGAGATGCGCCTGGGACGCGCGCAACTCGCGCGCCAGCTCCGCCGAGGACAGCGCACCAGCGGCCTCGGAGAGCAAGACCATCGCATGGAGACCCAGTGCTGTTCTCTCTGGGATTCGAAGCACATCGTCCACGGGGCCCTCCGCCTCGACCTAATTCTCGTATCACTATACCAGATCTCTCCTGGACCCGTCCACCGCCGAACCGGGATCGGCGCGCCGGCGCTCAAAGCCTGAGGAGGCGCGGATGAACGAACTCAGGTAGA
>JAQTVA010000091.1 GCA_028707055.1 Candidatus Bipolaricaulis sp.
CCGGGTGCTTGGATCGTCCGGTTCTGCTGGTCGAGAGAGGATCGTGGTGGACCCGGCCTTGTGCAATGGCTGCGGCCTGTGCGCGTCGGTGTGTCCTACCCAAGCGTTGACGAAGGAGTCTCGATGACCGGCCGGGTCGCGTGCGACATTGTCCTGATCGGCGTCGGCGGCCAGGGGATCCTAACGATCGGCGAGTTGCTCCTCGCCGCCGCGACCGCCCGCGGCGTTCCGGCGACGTTCTCTCCGACGAAGGGGATGGCGCAGCGCGGCGGATTCGTGAAGGCCGAGCTGCGACTCGGCGATGAACGCGTCGGCCCGAGGGTCCCCGTGGGCGGCGCGGACGCGGTGGTCGCGATGGAGCGCTCCGAGTCGGTGAAGGGGTTGCCGTTCGCAAGAGCCGGCGGCGTCTTCATCCTCTACGACGCGGTCTGGGAGCCGACGGGCGTCATGCTGGGGCTCGACGCCTACCCAACGCGCGAGCGGGTCGCCGACGCGATCGCCGCGTCGGGCGCGCGCCTCGTCCTCCTCGATCCCTCCGCTCGCCCGTCGATCGGAGGAAGGCCGGCGTCCGCCAACGTGTTCACCCTCGGAGCCCTCGTCGCGTCGACGGCGCTCCGCGAGCTTGTGGGCGTCGAATCGGTCGAGAAGGCCGTCGAGACACGCTGGCCGAAGGCCACCACGGCGAACCTCGCGGCGTTCCGCGCCGGTCTGGCGGCCGTGCCGGGGAGCTGATCGGATGTCGTGGGCGAAAGCGCTCTTCGAGCCTCGGTCGGTGGCCGTCGTCGGGTCGGCGTCGCCGGGGAAGCTCGGCCGCGTGCTGATCGATCAGCTCCTGGCGGGCGGGTTCGATCGGGTCTCCATCGTCGGTCCGAAGGGTCACGGGGCGCTCGGCGTCCCCGGATTCCGGTCGATCGGCGAGATCGCGAGCCCGCCGGACCTCGTCATCGTCGCGTCGCCCGCAGACACCGTGACGGGGGTGATCGAGGACGCGGGGCGCGCCGGCGCGAAGGCCGCCGTGATCCTCACCGCGGGGTTTTCCGAGGTCGGCAAGAGGGCGGAAGAGCAGGCGCTCCTCGAGGCCGCCCGCCGCTCGGGGGTCCGCTTGGTCGGCCCGAACTGCGCCGGGATCGTGAACACGAAGGCGAGCCTCTTCCCGACGCTCGAGACGCGGCCGCCCGCAGGCGAGGTCGCGTTCGTTTCGCAGAGCGGCGCGCTCGGCGGCGCGGTCCTCGCGTGGGCCGAGGAGCAGGGCGTGGGGTTCTCGAAGTTCGTGAGCTACGGCAACGGCGTCGACCTGACCGACGTCGACTTCCTCGACATGCTGCGAACCGACGACGACACGAAGGTCGTCGCCCTGTACGTGGAGACGGTGTCGGACGGGCGGGCGTTCCTCGCCGCCGCCGCGCGGCTCGCAGCGACGAAGCCCCTCGTCGTCATCAAGGCGGGGCGTTCGGCGTCCGGCGGACGCGCCGCGCTGTCGCACACCGGGTCGCTCTCCGGGTCGGATGCCGTCTACGACGCCGCCCTGCGCCAGTGCGGAGCGATCCGCGTCGCCGGGGTCGAGGAGATGTTCGACCTGTGCCGGGGATTCACAACCCTCCCGCCGGTACGCGGGAAGCGCGTCGTCATCGTGACGAACTCGGGTGGCCCCGGGGTCCTCGCCGCCGACGCCGCCGACGCCGCGGGCCTCGAGATCCGCGCGCCGAGCGAGACGCTTCGCGGGAGACTCGCGGCGTCGGAGCACCTGTCGGCGCTCGGCTCGCTCGCCAACCCGATCGATCTCACGGTGCAGGGGATGGAAGACGGCTACCGCGAGGCCCTCGTCGCCGCCCTCGACGAGGCCGACGCGGCGCTCGCCATCGACGTGAACGTCCCCTATCTGGACTCGGCACCGATCGCGCGCGGCGTCGTGGCCGCGGCGCGCGCGACGGGGAAGCCGGTGGCCGCGTGCTTCATGGCGGGGAGAACGGTGGCGTCCGCGCTCCCGATTCTGAAGGAAGGCGGCGTCCCCAACTTCGCGACGGGGGAACGGGCTGCACGGGTGTTAGCGGCGATGGGACGGTATGAGAGTACACGGTTCGCGGTGCGCGGTTCGCAGTGCGCAGTTCACGGTGCGGAGCCTGCGGTTCGCGGTGCGCAGTTCGTGGTGGAAGCCGACCCAAAGGCCCTGCGCCTCCCGTGGGCGGGAGAGGGACTGGAGCCGGAAGCGCTCGATTGGCTGGAGAGCGAGGGAATTCCGACCCCGAAGCGGCGGCTCGTGACCACGGCCGACGAGGCGGCGGACGCGGTCGGCGCGTTGGGAGGCTCCGTCGTCCTGAAAGTCGTGGCGGCGGGGATCTTGCACAAGAGCGACGTGGGCGGGGTGATCCTCGGCGTGGAGACCCCGGCCGCGGCGCGCGATGGGTTCGCTCGGCTGCGCCAGGTCGGCGGAGAGGGGTTCCGCGGCGTCCTCGTCGTGCCCACGGTGCGCGGCGGCGTCGAGCTTCTGGTCGGCGTGTCGCACGACCCGCAGTTCGGCCCGGTCGTCGCCGCCGGCGTGGGCGGGGTGTACGCCGAAGTCCTGCGCGACGTGACGCTCCGCGTCGCGCCGATCGACGCCGCGGAGGCGCGGACGATGCTCGACGAGCTGCGCGGCGCGGCGATCCTGCGTGGGGCTCGGGGGAGTCGGCCGCGAGATCTCGACGCGGCGGCAGGGCTCATCGCCGCCGTGTCGTTCCTTCCGCTCCGGTACGACGATCTTCGAGAGCTGGACTTGAATCCCGTCTTCTTGCTCGAAGACGGGCTCGTGGTGGGAGACGCCCGCGTCCTTCGGTGGGGCGCCGCGGAGACGTGCGACAGGGGAGGCCGTCCATGACGATTCGTCCACAGCGCGGACTGGAGAAGATCCAGACGTACGTTCCGGGAAAACCGATCCGCGAAGTTGAGCGTGAGTACGGCGCTCAAGACATCGTGAAGCTCGCATCGAACGAGAACCCCTTCGGCGTCTCGCCGAAGGCACTCGCGGCGATGCGCGGCGCCCTCACGGACGCGTACCTCTACCCCGACGGCGCGAGCTACGACCTGCGCAGCGCGTTGGCGAAGCACTTCGGCTTCGCCCTCAATCAAGTGACGGTGGGGAACGGCGCCGACGACGTGATCCTCCACGTGTCGATGGCGTACCTGGACGAAGGGGACGAGGTTGTCACCAGCCGCTCGTCGTTCCCGATCTACGACATCTACACCCACGCGATGCGGGCGATCCTGGTCAAGACGCCGCTCGCCGCCGGCCATCGGATCGACCTCGAGGCCATGGCCCGCGCGATCACTCCGAAGACGAAGCTCCTCTTCGTCTGCAACCCGAACAACCCCACCGGAACGATCTCGACGAAGGGCGAGCTCGATCGGTTCCTCGCCTCCGTCCCGGACCGCGTCCTCGTCATCCTCGACGAGGCGTACGCGGAGATGGTCGACTCCGACGAGTTTCCCGACGGCCTCGCCTACGTGCGCGAGGGACGAGAGAACATCCTTGTCCTGCGGACCTTCTCCAAGGTGTACGGCCTCGCCGGAGTTCGGCTGGGGTACGCGTTCGGACACCCGAAGACGATCGCTCCCCTGTTCAAGGTGAAGCCGGCGTTCACGGTCAACGTCCTGGCGCAAGCCGCGGGGATCGCGGCGCTCGAGGACGAGGAGTTCGTGCGCTTCACCGTGGACGAGAACCGCAAAGGGCGCCGCTACCTCTGCGAGGCGTTCGATCGCCTCCGGATCGAGCACGCCGAGAGCCACGCGAATTTCGTGCTGATCCGGATCGGCCCGAAGGCGGCCGACGTCCAGCGAGCGCTCTTGCGCCGCGGGATCATCGTCCGCCCGTGCGTCGCCTACGACCTTCCCGACTTCCTGCGCGTCTCCATCGGGAAGGCGGAGCAGAACGAGCGGCTCGTCACGGCGTTGGCGGAACTCCTCGCGAAGAGATAGAGGTCGACGCGGGATGCGCAACGCGAACGACCCCGCGACCGGAGCGCCGATCGCCGTCCTGTCGGACATGCACGGCAACGGGCGGGCGCTCGATGCGGTCCTCGACGACGTCCGACGCCGCGGGATCGAGCGGCTGGCGAACCTGGGCGACTGCCTGTACGGCCCGTTCGATCCCCGTCCCGCCGCCGATCGTCTTCTCGATCTCGGCATCCCCACCGTCGCGGGAAACGAGGATCGGGTCCTCCTCGAGGGCGCAAGGGGCGAACCGGTTTCGCGAACGGCTCGGTTCACCATCGACCGCTTGGAGCGGCGCCATCTGGACTGGCTCGCTGCGCTGCCCCGAACCCTGCGACTCGACGACGTCCTCCTCGTCCACGGGACGCCGAACGATGACGCCGTCTACCTCTTGACGGAGCCGAGGGGCGGACGCCTTGTGGCACGCCCAGCGTCCACGGTGTCACGCCTCCTTGGCGCGCCCACAGCGCGCGCGGTCCTCTGCGGCCACGACCACACCCCGTCGGTGGTTCGCCTCGACGACGGGCGGACGATCGTCAACCCCGGGAGCGTAGGCTGCCCTGCGTACGAGGACGACGCTCCCGAACACCACGTCGTCGAGGCCGGGTCGCCGCACGCACGCTACGCGGTCGTCTCGCTCGCCGACCGAGTGCACGTCGAGCTCGTCTCCGTTCCGTACGACGCCGACGCCGCGGCAGACGAGGCCGCGCGCCACGGGTTCCCGGCTTGGGAGGCGTGGGTGCGCACCGGCCGGGTCGCCCCGCGCTAGACCGTCCGCGCCGACAGGCCATTCACCGCAGAGCGACGCAGAGGAGACCGACGCACGCTCCGCGGAACGTGGCCTTCGTCTCTGGACTCTGCAACCTCCGCGGTCGACGGCCGTCGGGGCGAACGCGCCTTGGAACCGCGAACACCGCCTCTCGTCTTGACAGCCTCTCCGAGCGTCGGTAGACTGGGATAACGTTTTCGGAAAACGTTTTCCTCGGAATCAGGAACTCTCGGGGACGGTGCGTCGGATGGAACAGCGAGCCTCGATTCGCGACGTGGCGGCGCACGCGGGTGTTTCTCCGAGCACGGTGTCTCGCGTCCTCAACGGCCGTGACGCGGACCACATGCGACCCGAGACGAAAGAACGCATCCTCGCCTCCATCAAAGAGCTGGAGTACACCCCCGTCCGAGCGGCGCAACGCCTGCGGCGTCGGCGCACCCAAGCGCTCGGCGTCCTCATCCCCGACATTTCGAACCTGTACTTCTCTCTCCTGACGCGGGGCGTCGAGTCGGTGGCGTTTGACGAGGGGTACTCGACCCTCGTCTGCGACAGCAACCACGAGGTAAGCCGCGAGTCCGCGTACCTCGACTTCCTGCTCTCGGAGGGCGTGGACGGGATCGTGTTCGTCCCCGTCGGCCGACCCGATCTCGACCTCATCCACCATCTGATGAATCGCGGCGTTCGCGTGCTGGTCGCCGACCGGCGGATCGACGGCCTCACGACCGTGGACGCGGACAACGTCGGCGGGAGCCGCGATCTGACCGCTCACCTCCTCGGTCTCGGGTACCGCACGATCGCCTACATCGCCGGTCCGGCGGAGGTCAGCACCGCCGAGGATCGGCTCGCCGGGTTTCGCGGCGCCATGAAGACGGCGAGGCGGAAGCCCGTCGCGGTCGTCCGGGGCTCGTTCACGTTCCAGTCAGGGTACGACCACGCGGCGGCGATCCTCGATCGACACTCGGTCGACGCCGTGATCGCGGCCAACGATCTGATGGCTATCGGCGCCATCCGCGCCGCGGAGGCTCGGGGACTCGCCGTTCCCGACGACCTCGGCGTCGCCGGATTCGACCACGTTCCGTGGGCGGCCCTCGTCCGGCCGCAGCTGACGACCGTCGAGGTCCCGGCGTACGCGATCGGCCAAGAGGCGGGACGCCGGCTTCTCGACGGGAACGAGGGATCGCTTCGGCTCCCGACGACCCTGATCCCCGGCGGCACGTGCACGCAACGAAGGAGGACGAGGTGATCGGGAAGACGACGCGGTTGGCGCGGCTGTTTCGCGGCGACGGAAAAACCGTGGTGATCGCCCTCGACCACGCCCAGTTCAAGGGACCGATGGACGGACTGCAGTCGATGTCCACGGCCGTCCAGCAGGCGGCGGAAGGTGGAGCGGACGGGATCATCCTCAACCCCGGAGCTCTCCAGGACTGCGTCTCGCACTACGCCGGCCGCTGCGCCCTTGTCCTGCGGATCACGGGCGCGAGCACCGACGGGAACCCGACGTTCGACTACCACCGATCGA
>JAQTVA010000092.1 GCA_028707055.1 Candidatus Bipolaricaulis sp.
CCCTGGATCGGCGCGGCGGTGATGATGCCGAAGCCGCACAAGTACATGGCCTCGGACACCGCGATCGGCCCGCTCGTCGCCGTCAACAGCAAGCGCGCGATGTACACGTCCGTGCACTCGCAGAAGGTGTCCTCGATTCGGACCCCTCGGTGGATCATGGTCTCTCCCATCCTTCGTTTCCTTGCGTCGGCTCCACTCTAGGCCTCTCTTGGCAGAGCGGCATCGCATCCGCTGCGTCCCTGAAGCGGGTTCGCACGCAGGACGGTCACCGCATCCTCGCGCAGGCGCAGGGTCACCGGAACGGCGGACTCCAGCCGCCGCTTCGGCGTCCCGTCGACCACGACGGCGCCCTCCTCGAGTCCGCCGATCTCCACGACGTCTTCGGGCGAGAACCCGACGTGCCACAGTCGCAGAGGCTCGGCGCCCTGCTGGTCCTCCCGTGTGAGGTGGGTGCGGATCAGGACCGCGCTCGCGACCGCGAGGAGCCCGTGGCTTCCCAAGTACGGTCCCCAACAGAGGAATCCGCTGACCGCCCGTCCGCGGCACGAGTCCACGTCGTTGAGCGGCGACGCGAGGACCTGTCCTCCCTCGATTTCGGCGGCGGACAGAAGGCGGCGGCCGTTCTTGGCGACCCAAGCCCCGGGTCCGCACACGGAGCGGGGCTCCGCGGGCCGATCCTCGCCCCGCAGCGCGGCGGCGGCATCGAGATCGGTCCGTGTCCCGTCGCGGGTTCCGAAGTACGTGTTCGCGAACACGACGTCGTGAAAAGCGAGCCCGATCGGCTCCCCGCCGGCGGAGACGGCGAGTGCGTGGATCCGAAGCTCGACGATCTCGGCGTCGAACAGCCGCCCCGCGTCGGCCGCCTCCGCCGAGACGAGCGGGCCGACGTTCGACGATCCGACGCCGACTCCGACCAGAGGCGCGCCGCTCTCCCGCTCGACGAGGATCTCGGCGATGTCGCGCAGCGTCCCATCGCCTCCGACGCCGATGACGACGTCCACGCCGGCGTCGAGCAGCCGCTCGGTCACCTCGCCGGCGCGCCCGCCTCCGCGCACCACGGTGCACGCCCGTCCCGCCTTCGTTGCCGCGTCGGCCTCGCGGCTGCCGTCCGCGACCGCAAGCGGACACGTCCCGAGACAGCCCACGAGCGACCCCAACGCCGCGTCGAGCCGATCGGCTCCTCTCCCTGCCTTGGGGTTGGCGACGAGGCCGACCTTCTTCCCCTGGATCCACGTGCGGAGGTTCACTTGATCGCCCCTCCCGTCAGTCCGGAGACGAGGTACTTCTGTCCCAAGAGAAAGAGAACGAACACCGGGATCGTGATCAGGAGGGCGGCCGCCGAGAGGGGGCCCCACTGAACGACGCCGCCCGAGCCGAGGAAGCGGGCCAAGTACACCGGAAGCGTGTAGTGGGCGTTGTCGCGCATCAGGACGAGGGCGAAGAAGAACTCGTTCCACGAGAGCAGAAGCGAGAACGTCGCCACCGCGAGAAGCCCCGGCACCGCGAGCGGGAACACGATCTTCACGAGCGACTGCAGGCGCGTGCACCCGTCGATCCGCGCCGCCTCCTCGATCTCCACGGAGATCTTGTCGAAGTATCCCTTCAGGAGCCAGATCGAGAACGGCATGCTGAAACTCGTGTGCATGATGATGAGTCCGGGGAGACGGTTGATGAGTCCGTACGTCGTCAGGACTGTGAACAGCCCGAGCACCATGATGATCCCCGGAAACGCCTGCGTGGCGAGGAGCCACATTGAGAAGAACGTGCGGCCGAGAAACTTGAATCGCGACAGGGCGTACCCGGCGGGCGCGGTGACGACGACGGAGAGGATCACGGTCGAGAACGCGACGATCGCCGAGTTCCGCAGGTTCACGGCGAACGACGTCTCGGACAACACGCGTCGGAAGTTGGCCCACGTCACCGCGTGCGGCGGCCCCATCGGCGAGGCGAAGATGTCGGCCTCCGCCTTCAGCGAGTTGAACACGAGGAGGAGGACCGGGAAGGCCATGCCGGCGAGCATCAGGACGACCACGACGTGGAGGAGGACCTGCTTGGCGACGCTCATCCTCATTGCAGAACCTCGCGGATGTAGAAGACCACGGCCAGAAGGAGCACCGCCAGGATGACGACTCCGATCGCGGCGCCGTACCCGGCCTGGTAGTACATGAACGCATTCTGGTACGCGTAGAGCGGGAGCGTCATCGAGGCCGATCCCGGGCCGCCCTTCGTCATGACGAACACGATGTCGAACGAGTTGAACGTCCAGATCGCCTCGAGCGTGAGGACGATCAGGATCACCTTCTTGATGCTCGGCATGACCACGAGGGCCTGGGACTGAAGGTAGGTGGCCCCGTCGATCGCCGCCGCCTCGAGGATGTCGCCTTCGACCGACTGCAGCCCGGCGAGCAGCATGATCGTGACGAACGGCAGCCCCATCCAGATGTTGGCGATGATGCACGTCCACAGCGCGAGCTGCGGATCGGTCAGCCACGCCGGTGGGTGGGCCACACCGATCGCCGACAAGACCGAGTTCACGGGGCCGCCCGACAGGAACATGTACCGCCAGGTCAGGGAGACCACGACTCCGGGAATGGCCCACGGGATCAGGGTGGCGGCGCGGAAGAACCGCCGGAACCGCAGGTACCGCGAGTTGAGCATCGTCGCGAGGACGTACGAGATGAGGAACATCGCCGCGACGCTTACGACCGTCCAGACCAGGCTGTTCGTGAACGCGCGGAAGAAGACCGGATCCTTGAAGAGGAGCGCGAAGTTCTCCAGTCCCGTGAAGACGTTCTTCCGCGCCAACGCCTTGTAGGCGTAGACGACCTGCCAGATGCCCATGCCGAGCGGGTAGGCGCTGACGCACGCGAGGACGACGAGCGCCGGGGCGAGGAACGGGATCGCGTGCTTCTCCTCGCGCCACGACCGCTTCGTCCGAACCCGCGCATCAGCGTGCGTCATCGAATCGGATCACCGTCTTCAGGGCGCCGGGCTCCCCGGCGCGGGCGAACGCGGCGGCCGTGTCGCGGAACGGCACGGACGCCGTCACGACGCCGTCGAGGGCGTGCGGATGCCGCGCCATCCACGCGACCGCGTCGCGGAAGTGCTCGAGCCGGAATCCGAAACTCCCGACGATCGACACTTCGAGGTAGTGGACGGCGAACGCGTCGACGGCGAGGCCTTCGCCCTTCGGTAGTCCGCCAAACAGAAGGAACGTGCCCCCCGGTGCGGTCCGCGCGATCGACGCCTCCGCGACGTCGCGAGCGCCGACGGCGACCAATACGCGGTGGGCGGTCGGCACGCCGAACGCCGATGCGAGGGCTTCTTCGATCGGCTTCTCGGCCGGATCCGCGACGGCGAGACCGAGTCGGCGAAGCTGCGCGGCCCGCGGCGCCGAAATCTCGCTCACGAGAACGTGCGGGGTGATCGCCTTCGCGAGGAGCGCCAGAAGCGCGCCCATCGGCCCTCCGCCGACGATGAGGACGGTGTCCCCCTCGCGAACGTCGGCGCGCTCGATTCCGTTCCACGCGCACGCGAGCGGCTCGGCGAGCGTCGCCACGCCGTCCGAGATCTCCGGCGGAACGAGGAACGTGCCCTGACGGACGACCTCGCTCGGCAGGAGGACGTACTCCTGCAACGCCCCCGATACGAACGCCTTATGCTCGCACAGCTCGCCCACGCCTCGCCGGCACGTGGGGCACCCGCCGCACTCGACGTACGGGGCGCAGACCACGCGGTCGCCCACGGTGAAGGCGTCTACACCCGCGCCGACCTCGCGGACGGCGCCCACCAACTCGTGACCGAGGATGCACGGCGGCCGGAAGTACGGGTGCCCGCGGCGGAACGCCTTGACGTCGGTTCCGCACAACCCGACGGCGCGCGTGGCGAGCAGGAGTTCGCCCTCGCCGACCGTCGGGATCGGAGCCGTGCGCACCTCGATCTTTCCCAAGGCGACGAGCTCCGCGATCTGCATCTCGTTCGGGTTCGGCTTCATGCGCGGTCTCGCTCCTCCGCCACCGGCTCGGCCGCCTGAGGAAGAGCGGAGGGGGCGAACCCCCTCCGCTCGGGGTCGACGTCTAGAACTCGATGCGGATTTCGATCACGTACCACGACCACTGCTCGGGGGCGTACAGCGCCTCCATGCCCTCGATCTGGTACGGGTACACGAGCTTCAGCGGCCCGCCCTTGCTCGCCTTGATCGGGTTGCCGTCCGACGTGTAGGCGATGAGGATCGGGTAGTAGAGGGCGTCCTTCATCGCGACCGGGAACTCCTTCTCGTCGGACGCGACGATCACGACCGTCTTCGCGTCGGCGGGGACGCCGATGTAGGCAAGCAGGTCGGCCAGACGAACGCCGCCATACACCTGATCGCCGAGCCACGGATCCGTGACCATGTAGGCCACGAACGGCAACGCCTTCAGCATGTCCAGGTCGAACGCAAAGCCACCTTCCGTGTTCTGCAGCGCGACGGCCCCCGTCAGCTTCAACACGACGTCGCCCGTCGGCGCCGGGACCTGCCCGAACGCCGCGACGGCGACCAAGCTTACGATGACGACTCCGAGACCAAGAATCCGTTTCACCGCTGTCCTCCTTCCCCCTCGAACGCTGTTCCTTCGTAGCCTCATCCGTCCTCCGAGTCCCTCATGCGCGAACGACCACCTCCTCCTGCGTACGGCGCCCATCTCCTGTGCTTACTGCAACCCCATCCTGCGTAGGAACGCATTCCCTTGTTCCGTCGCCGCCTGGAGGGCGGCGGCCAGGTCCTGCGAGCCGAGGATGACGAGCTCGATCTGCGGGATGAACGACTGCCACTCCCAGGCGAAGAATCCGAACATGTGCGGCTTGACGTCCTCGGCGTACTCGAGCCACTGGTAGGCGACGTTCCACTGATCCTCTTCCGTCTGGAATTCGGGGCGGACGAGCGCCGACTCGCGCACCGGGAAGAGCCAGTCCGCCATCGCGAGCCGCGCCTGGTTCTCCGTGTTCGTGAAGAAGGCGAGGAACTGCGCGGCCTCCGCCTTGTGCTTCGAGCCGGAGTAGATCGACAAGGCCTGCGGTCCCGCCTCCGTCACGTTCCGCTTCGGCCCCTTGACCTGGAGCATCCCCCAGTCGAGTTGGTTCCGCGTCAGCCGCTCGATCCAGCTCCGCACCCAGCAGCCGAAGCTGAACATGGCGTACTTGCCCGTCTTGAACCCCTGGAGCAGGCTCATGAAGTCGTAGCTCAGGATCTCTCTTGGCATGACCTGGTCGACGGTCACGAGGTTCGTGTAGAACTCGATCGCCTCGCGGGCCGCGTCGTCGATCTCCACGTGCCAGGTCCCGTCGTCGTGGCGGACAAGGACGTTCCCCTCGTTCTGCTCGACGAGACACCACCACAGGCGCTGCTCGAGCGGCGCGAGGAGGCCCCACGTGGTCACTTGCCCGGAGGCGTCGCGCTTCGTGAGCCGAAGCGCGTAGTCGCGCAGCTCGGCCCACGACACGAGGCCATCGGCCGGCGGCACGACCCCGGCGTCGGCGAACATCGTCTTGTTGTAGAAGAGCACCAGGGTCTCCTGGAGGAACGGCACGCCGTAGAGGTTCCCGTCGTCGTCCTTGACCCCGGCCCAGTTCTTCTCGGGGATGTCGGCGAGCGTCTCGGCGTCGAGGTACGCGTTGAGCGGCTCGGCGTACCCCATCATGCCGTACTCGTAGCACACCACCGGGTCTTCGTGGAACAGGTCGGGGGCCTGCCCGCCCCGGAAACTCGTCAAGAGGAAGTCATCGATGTTCTCCCAGGCGATCGACACGACCTCCACTTGGATGTCGGGATGCGCGCCATTCCACTCCGCGACCAGCTCGTCGACCACGTCGACCGTGTCGGATTGCCAGACGGGGGTCACGAACTGAAGCGTCACCGCGCCGACCGTGAACGCCGCGAGCCCAAGGATCGCCGCGATCCCGCCGAGAACCTGCACGCTGCGTCTCATCGAACCGCCTCCTCCCTCGGCGTTCACTCCACGCCGATGCCGAGCTTCACGCAGAAAATCCCGTCGTAGGTCTTGATCGGGCTGACGCTCGTCGTGCTGTACAGGCCCACGAGGGCGATCCAGTCGCCGCGCTTCGCCGCGATCGGAAACTTGCTCACGAGGATCGTCTTCACTCCGTCGGTGGCCGACAGGTCGCTTCCCATCGCGGCGCGGACCTC
>JAQTVA010000093.1 GCA_028707055.1 Candidatus Bipolaricaulis sp.
CGGGCGTGACGAGCTCGATGACGCGATCCCCTTCGATGTGGTCCACGTCCATGACCGTGAACGTGAACCCCTTGCCGACGACGGAGGACAACGCCAGGCCGGCGTTGTACATCGGATCGGCGAAGCCAAGGTAGAGCGGGAGGTTGTACGCGCCGGGCTCCGTCTTGTCCGCCGTGAACAGGAGGAACGGCTCGTTCGGCCGCTCGTCGAACGTCATCTCGGCCACCGCGGGACCGAGCCCCTTCGCATTCCCGGAGAACGAGTCCTTGAGGAGGTCCTGGCCGGCGCCGTAGAGCCCCTGTCGCTTGGCGACCTCCGTCCCCGCGAGGAAGGCGTCCCAGGCGAGCTTGTGGATCGTCGAGTCGTCGGTGCCCCTCTCATGCGACATCAGGATGGCCACGTCGTCGCCGGTGTGGGTGATGGCGAAGTCAATGATCCGCCCCTTCCCGCCCTCCCGGACGACGCTTCGCACCGCGTCGAGCAGCTCTTCGCTCGGACGCAGGTGGCCCCCGATGCTTCCGACGTCTGCCTTGATGGCCGTGAGCGTGACCTTCATCTCTCGAACCTCCGAGAAAACGATCGGTGCCAATAGCCGACCTGCCCGCTATTGGCACACGCTTCATTATAGCCCGCCTCGGGGACGCGGGGCAATCGCCTCAGCGGCGCGGCAACCGCGGCTCGATTCGCGCCCGACGTAGCCGGCTGGCGTTCGCGACGACGTTCACCGACGACAGCGCCATCGCCGCTTCGGCCATGAGCGGGTGAAGGAGTCCCAGCACGGCCAGGGGGATCGCCACGGTGTTGTAGAAGAACGCCCAGAACAGGTTCTGCCGGATCTTGCGAAAGGTCGCACGCGACAGCCGAACGGCGCGGGCGACCGCCGCCGGCTCTCCGGACACGAGCGTCACGTCGCCGGTCTCGATCGCCACGTCGGTCCCCGTCCCGAGCGCGATCCCGACGTTCGCGCCCCGCAGGGCGGGGGCGTCATTGATCCCGTCGCCCACCATGGCCACGATGCGGCCGTCCCGCTGCAGCGCCTCGATCGCCTCCCGCTTCCCCTCCGGCAGCACGCGGGCCACGACTCGGTCGATCCCCACGGCGCGGCCCACGGCGCGCGCCACGCGCTCGCTGTCTCCGGTCAGGAGGATCACCTCCAAGCCGAGCGCTCGAAGCTCCCCGACCGCCGCGGCCGCGCCCGTCTTGGGCCGGTCCGCGATCCCGACGATCCCGAGCCAGCCCGACGCGTCGGCGGCGGCAACCGCCGACGCGCCGTCGGCCTCCAACTTCGCTACGATCGGCGCGACGGCGGCGCGCTCGAATCCGAACTCACCCTCGATCCACCCGGGCGCGCCGACCAGCACCTCTCGCCCATCGACGCGCCCGCGAACGCCGCGTCCAGAAACCGCGACGAACCCCTCGACCTCGGCAAGCGGGATCCCGCGCTCGTAGCATGCGGCGACCACCGCACGTCCCAGCGGGTGCTCCGACCCCTGCTCCACGCTCCCCGCGAGGCGCAGGAGAACCCGCTCGTCGCCTACGAGCGGGACCGCGTCCACAACCACCGGCCGCCCCTCCGTGATCGTTCCCGTCTTGTCGAAGACGATCGTGTCAACCTCGCGAAGGGTCTGGATCGCCTCGCCGCTCCGGAAGAGGATTCCGTTCTCCGCCCCTTTGCCGCTCCCCACCGTCAACGCGGTCGGCGTCGCCAGGCCGAGGGCGCATGGGCAGGCGATGACGAGCACGGCGACGGCCGCGAACACCGCCCGCGACAGGGGCGACAGCTCCCCGTGAACCCACGGGAGGACCCGCCCCGCCCACGCCGAGACGCCGCCGAAGACCCCGGGAGCCGCGAGCCAGACGATGAACGTTGCGAGCGCCAGCGCCAGGATGACAGGAACGAAGACGCGAGTCACGCGGTCGGCGAGCGCTTGAATCGGCACCTTCGTCCCCTGCGTCTCCTCGACGAGGCGGACGATCTGCGCGAGGAACGTCTCGCTCCCAACGGCGCTCGCCCGAACGCGGAGTACGCCTTCCCCATTCAGCGTCGCGCCGATGACCGTGTCCCCCGCCGTCCGTCGAACCGGCAGCGACTCCCCGGTGGCGATCGACTCGTCGACGTGGCTGTCGCCGTTCACCACAACCCCGTCGGTGGGCACCTTCTCGCCGGGGCGCACGACCATCACGTCGCCCACGCCGATCTCGTCCGCCGCGACCTCCACCTCGATCCCGGCCCGCAGGACGCGGGCCGTCTTCGCTCCGAGCGACAGCAGACGCCGGATCGCCTGCGACGCCCGCCCCTTCGCCCTGGCCTCGATCCACCGCCCCGTAAGGTGGAGCGCGAGGATCATCGCTGCGACCCCGGCGTAGTCGTGGACCCGCGGCGCGGCGCCGAGCTCCGCCGCCACCGCGACGAGTCCCGTGGACCACGCGGCGACGGCTCCAAGAGCGATCAGGGTGTCCATCGTCGGCGCCCCGCGGAAGAGCGTCCGCAGCCCCGTGCCGATCGTCGGCAACCCCGCCCAGGCGAGGACGGGAAGCGCTAGGAGAACCGTGCCGGCGTGGTAGGCGAGGGGCGACGGCCACGCGATGCCGAAGAACATCTCCGGAATCATCCAGGCGAGGATGGGGACGGCGACGAGCCACGCGACGACCGCGCGCCTCCGTGCCGCCGTCCCTTCCGCCTCGTCCACCCCACGGCCGTCCTCGACGACGTCGTACCCCGCTTCGCGGATCGCGGCGCCGAGGACGGCGTCGGCGACCTCCCGCGACATCGCCACCCGCGCGCGCCCTGTCGTCGGGTTCACGTTCGCGTTCGTCACGCCCGGCACCGATCGCAACGCGTCTTCGACGGCATGCGCGCACGCTGCGCAGTGCATCCCGCGAACCTGGAGTCTCGTCTCCCGTTTCCCGCCTGTCATTCGGCTCCTTAGAAGTGCTTGAGGTAGCGCAGCGCGTCCATCATCTCGTCGATCTGCGTCTCGCCGCCGTCGGACCGGACGGCCTCGCGAACGCAGTGCTTCATGTGTGACGTCATCAGCGCCCGTGCTGCTTTGGACAACGACGATTGGACGGCGGCGATCTGCTTCAGGACGTCGACACAGTAGACCTCGTCGTCCACCATGCGGACGACTCCGGAGAGGTGGCCCGACGCGGTGCGCAGGCGGCGCAGAACGTCCGCCTTGACTGCTGGGTCTTTGGCCAAGCTGCCTTTCGTTGTCCCTTCCATCTGCACCCACCCCCAGGGGGATGGGATATCCTAGCACTTCCGCACGGCGTTCTCAAGGCGAGGACGCACGGAGTCCCCGCCGAGCGCGGACACAGGTCCCCAAGTCCGCACCGGACTCCGGCCGTTGACTCGCGCCGGCGGCGGCGCTACGGTGAGATGACCAACAGTGGGGCCGTCTTCCGCGTTCGTTCTGGATCGGGGCCAGGTTCTCCGGACCTGGCATGTACGACACAGGAAGGAGAGGGGGAAGACGGCCCTTACCTTTTGCCGCCTGCATTCACCCCGCGGCGGCAACTCCGGGACCCGATCCCTCGGTACAACCTCGAGCGTGAACCCCCATGGCCAAGAAACAGGCGGGGCCTGGTCTTCGATCTAGTGAAGAGGGGACCGTTTCCCCCAACCAACCCCGCCACATCGTGTGTATCACGCTCGGCCCCGGTTGTCAATCGCTCGCCGGCGGAGGTCGCGTCGTCAGGGACTTCCGAAGGAGAGCCTCCACCGGCTCCAGCCGTCGGCCACGGCGAGCCACCGTCCCGGTTCGATCTCCAGCGCGTCGAGGTGGTGCATCCCGGCGGCATTCCAGCCGCTTCCCGTCGGACCGAGCGTCCCGCTGACCTCGACCTCCTCGTACCGCTCCGGATCGAGCCTCACGATTTCGAACACTCTCACCCGCTCACCGTAGACACGCCCACCGTCCTGGGCGCAGCGGAACAGCCGGCCGTCGAACGAGAGCACCCGGCCCCCAGGCCGGGCGGACGCGCGCGTCCCGAGGACCAGTGGGCTGTCTGGATGCTCGACGAACCGGTCGGCAAGGCTTGGGGCGGAGAAGAGCCGAAGGACATCGTTCTCCGGCTCTCCGACGAACAACCACCATCGCCCCGCGCGATACGTCAGGGTAGGATCGACGTAGCGGCCGCGGATCAGGACTCGGGCGCGGACCCACTCCTCGGGAAACCGCTCCGCGCGGTAGAGGAACACCCCCATCGCCTCGACGCTCTCCGGCACCATGTAGGCCGTTCCGGACTCGTCGACCACGCACGGGTACGAGAGGTGGAACGGCTCGTCCAGGGCGATCCCGCCGTACGTCCACCGTAGACCATCCGGGCTCGTGGCGAATGCGATGTCCCCCTTCCCGTCCCGCCGATTCAGGGCCTCGAAGAACACCACGTACCCCTCGGCGCAGCGCAGTAGGAACGGGTCGGCCACGAAGAGCGCGTTCATGTCGTCGAGGTCCGAAGCTCGCAGGACCGGGTTCTCCACGCCGGCCTGGGGATGGAGCGAGAAGGGTGTCTCGCCGACCAGCACGCCGATCGACCAGTCCTGGTACTTCTTAACGAACGGCACGCCGCGGAGGCTCCCGAAGACCACGCCGGCGAGGAACGCAGCGACGACGGCACCGGCCAAGAACATCCAGAGAATACTGCGCTTAAGCCGCCGCGTTCTGGGGCGTTCCATGGGCCCATCGTATGCGTCTCCGAGTTGAACTCCAACACGGGACGGCCGCGCGGCTTGCGCCCCGACAACGTCCGTTTCGGGCCGCGACTCCGTCCATTTCGCGCCCCGACTCCGTCCGTTTCGGGCTGCGACACCGTCCACTTCGCGCCGCGACACCGTCCATTTCGCGCCCCGACACCGTCCGCTTCGCGCCCCGACACCGTCCGTTTCGGGCCGCGACTCCGTCCGTTTCGGGCCGCCGGACCCACCCTCCCGAGTTTCCGCCGCTGCCTCCTCAGAGAGCCGTGAGGATGGAATCGCACAGGAAGACGAAGGCCTTCGCTCCGGCGCTCGCCCGACGCGCCCGATTGACGATCGTATTCTTATCGTATATTATTGATATGCGTTGCAGGAGGTGAGCTTGCCCTGAGCACATCCGTGTACGACGACATCAAGCAGCGGATCATCCTCCTCGAGGTCCAACCCGGCTCGGCCATCCACACGAAGGCGCTGGCCGACGAGCTCGGAGTGAGCGTGACCCCGGTTCGTGAAGCGCTGATTCGTCTGGAAGCGGACGGCCTCGTCCGCAGGGTCCCGAACGGAACCGCACAGGTCGCGGAAGTTCACCTTCACGACCTGAAGGACCTGCTGGAGGCCAGACTGCTGCTCATCGAGCAGATCGCCCGCCTCGCCACGCAGCGCGTCTCCGAGGAAGAGCTCGCTCTGATGCGCGAGATCGTGGAGCGCATGAAGACGGAGTCCGAGCGCCGCAAGCTGATTCAGCTGGACTCGCAGTTCCATCGCCTCATCAACGACGCGACGCGGAATCGAACCCTCAGCCAGCTGGAGGATCTGATGCGGAATCACGTTCTGCGCCTCTGGTATTACGTCAGCAACGACGACGCATACTGGCATGACCTGGTCGAGGACCGAGACCGGCTGATCGACGCCCTCGGATCGCGAGATGTGGGCACCGCGACGGAGATTCTGAAGTCCCACGTGACCCGCTTTGTGGAGATCGTACGCGCGTCGACATGGAACTAGAGAATCGCGCGCGGAGCCTCCCTCCCGTTCTCCCGCGCCGACCGGAAAGGTCGTGGCCCGAAGGGACAGGGATGGGACTCGGCCCGCGATCGAGAAGATCGGGTGAAGGACAAGGAGCGTGGCATGTCGATACTCATCCGTGACTGCAACCTCTTCGACTCCGTACGTCTCGAGACGACGCGCGGCGTCAGCATCCTCGTCAAGGACGACCGGGTGGCGGAGATCTTTCCGGGCGGGCGCAACACCCCGCCGGCGGACCGCGTCCTGGACGCAGTCGGCTGTACAGCCCTGCCGGGGCTGTTCAACCTCCACTCCCATCCCCAACGACGGCACGCCCGGTTCATGGGGCCGCGCTCCCCGTTCCGCGTCGGCGCCGCCGCCGTCGAGTCGCTGCCCAACACGCAACGACTGCTCTATGCCGTCCAGAACTGCTGGGTCGAGCTGATTGAAGAAGGGATCA
>JAQTVA010000094.1 GCA_028707055.1 Candidatus Bipolaricaulis sp.
CTCTGTCCGAACGCCGTGGAGTGTTGGAGCGCGAGGACGGCGACGTTCATGATCCTCGGGGACACCTGCACGCGCGCGTGCCGTTTCTGTGCGGTGAAGACCGGAAACCCTAAAGGGGTCGTCGATAGGGGGGAGCCGGCGCGGGTGGCCGCGGCGGTGAAAGAGCTTGCGTTGAGGCACGTCGTCCTGACCTCCGTCGACCGCGACGATCTCCCCGACGGCGGCGCCGCGGTGTTCGCGCAGACGGCGCTCGAGATCAAGCGCGCCTCGCCGAGCAGTGTGGTGGAGCTGTTGCTCCCCGACTTCTCGGGCGACCCGCAGTCCCTGCGTCGCGTCGTGGAGAGCGGCGCGGATGTCTTGGGACACAACGTAGAGACCGTGGCGCGTCTGACGCCGGTTCTCCGGGACCGACGGGCATCGTACCCGCTGTCGCTCGCTGTGCTCCGGTCCTTGGCGGCCGCCGCGCCGGGACGGGCGATCAAGAGCAGCCTGATGCTCGGGCTGGGGGAGCGGCGGGACGAGATTCGGGAGACGCTCGCAGACCTGCGGGAGGCGGGAGTTCGCTGGGTCACCGTGGGCCAGTACCTTCCCCCCACGACAGCCGCGGCGCCGCTTGGAAGGTATGTCTCACCCGAGGAGTTCCGCGAGATCGAGACGGAGGCACGGGAGATCGGGTTCCGGTGGGTGGTCTCAGGGCCGCTCGTCCGAAGCTCGTACCATGCAGAACGCGCGTACGGGACACCATGAGACGGCGGTCGGATCTTGAAGCGGTGCCGGCAAGTCTAGGCCTGGCGGTTGACGAAGCGCTCCTGGAGTCCGTGCGTCGTGGGGGAGAAGCGATGGTCCGCTTCTGGATCGGCGAGCGAGCGGTGGTCATCGGCAGGTCGCAGCGCATCGAGGACGAAGTGGATCTACCTGCTGCAAGACAGGACGGTGTTCTCATCTTCCGCCGATGCTCCGGAGGAGGCGCCGTGCTTCACTACCCCGGGAACCTCAACGTATCGGTCGTGGTCGGCGGCGTCGGCAGCGTCGGGGAGGTCTTCCAGCGACTTGGGGGAGCCGTAGCGGACGCGTTGCGCGAGATGGGCGTGGACGCGCGGGTCCGGGGGAGCGCGATCGTGGAGCGCTTCGGGAAGCTCTCCGGCGCCGCGCAAGCGCGTCGAGGCCGCGCGGTCCTCTACCACGGCACGCTCCTCCTCGAGCCGGACGTGGTTCCGATGCAGCGATACCTGCTGGCGCTGCGCGCGGGGTACGCGCCCGCGCGGGTCCCGTCGAGGCCCCAGCCCACGACCACCCTGTCGGAGAGCCTCGGGCGCAAGGTGACCGCGGCGGAGGTGGCGGCCGCCGTCGGCTTGGCGTTGTCCCGGATCCTCGGAGAGCCGGGCGGTGGCGACACCTTGACGGCGGAAGAGCTCGCGAGCGCCGAGACCCTGCGGCGAAGCCGATATGAGGACAGCACATGGACGATGCGCGGGTAGACGACCTCGTCGTGATCGCGCACCAGATCGGCCGATCCCCGCGGGGCGTCGACGGAGTGGCGCGCCGGTGCCGGTTCGGGTGTCCGCAGGCCGTGGCGGTCCATCCCGTGGTCGACGGGAGCCCATTCCCGACCCTCTACTGGCTGACGTGCCCGTACCTTCGTGAGGCGGTGTCGGCGCTCGAGTCCGACGGCTGGGTGTCGCGCCTGGAGGACGCGCTGTGCCGGAACGACCGGCTTCGTACGGCGTTTGAACGGGCCCAGCAAGCCTACAGGGAGCAGCGAGCGGCGCGACTCTCGGCGGGCGATCGCCAGAGGCTACTCGATCGGGGGATGCTGGAGGGTTTCCTCGCCAAGGGGATCGGCGGCGTCGCCGACTTCGGACGCGTCAAGTGCCTCCATGCTCACGTGGCGCACGCCTTGGTCGGAGAGAACCCAATTGGTGACCTCGTCCTCGCGCATCTCGGGACCCGAGAGTGCGAAGCGAAAAGGATGATCTGCTCCGCCCTCGTGTGAGGGCGGAGCAGATCCTTAGGTCCGCTGTCAGGATGGCGGGCTGGCTACGGGTCCGCCGACACCACCGGCGGCTGGTTGACGTTCCCGATGTGGAGAACGAGGGTATCCGTCGCGGTGAGACCGCACGGATCCGTCACGACGAGCGTGACGGTCACATCCATGCCGGTGCACTCCGTAACGATCGGCGCGATGAACACAGGTGCCGCGGAGCACGAGTTGTCGAGCGTCCCGGCGGAAACACACCAGGCATACGTCAAGAGATCGCCGTCCGGATCCGAGACGCGAGGCATGAGCTGCAGCGGTGCCCCTTCCATCAGGCAGACGGCCTCGCCCAACTCGACCTTCGGGGCCGCGTTCACGTTGCGCACCCGTACTGTGACCGAATCCTTGGCCTGGAGCCCACAGGGATCCGTCACCGTTAGGGTGATGACCAAGGACGTCCCGTCGCAGTCGTCCGTCATCGGGGCGGTGAAGGTCGGGGTCGGATCGCTGGCTCGGACCAGCGTGCCCGAAGTCACCGTCCAGCAGTAGACGAGCGCTTCGCACTCCCGGTCGCCGACGACCGGCGTCAGCCGAATGGTGGTTCCTTCATCGAGAGCGAAATCGGGACCCAGTTCGGCCGTTGGCGCCGCGTTCACGTTGCGAACGTGGACGAGAACGGTATCGCACGCGGAGGCTCCGCACGGATCGACCACGCGAACCATGAGCGGGATTTCGACTCCCTCGCAGAAGTCGATCATCGGCGCGCGGAAGATGGGCTGGAGCGCGGCGGGATTATCGAAGCTGCCGACGTTTCCTCCGCTCGTCCAGCTGTACGTCAGCGGATCGCCATCCGGGTCGGCGGCCGTGACCTGAAGGAGAATCGCGTCCCCTTCGTCGATCCACACGTCGGCCTTGGCATGGAGCGTCGGCGCGTGGTTAACGTTGTTCACGTGAATCACGAACGAGTCGTAACCGGACGCGCCGCACGAATCGAGCGCGGTCAGGGTGACCTTGACATCCAGATCCTCACAGCCGTTCAGCATCGGGGCGGTGTAGACCGGATCGAGCGACGTGGGGTCGCTCAGCGTTCCGTAGGCAACCTCCCACAGCACGGACAGGATGTTGCAGTCATAGTCGCTGGCCGTCCCGTGGAGCTGGATGGACTGCCCTTCGTCGATCGCCTTGGCGGCGCCGGGCGTCTTGCACGGCGCGGCGGGCGGGGGCACGGGGCAGGCTGCTGGAGCGGGAGCCGGGGTCGGGCACGCCGGCACGGCCGGGGCTGGACACACCGGCATTGGAGTCGCCGGGCAGGGAGTCCCGCAACCGGCGGGGCAGACCGGGCAGGTTCCGGCGACCACCGTTCCCTGCATCAAGATGTCGGCGGCGTCGGCGCAGTACAGGGTATTCTGTCCAGGCCCACCGAGGAGCGCGTCGCACCCCTCGCCGCCGTCGAGAACGTCGTTCCCGCCTTCCCCTTCGAGGGAGTCGTTGCCGGTGCCGCCACAGATCACGTCATCGTCTGCGCCGCCGAACAGGAGATCGTCTCCCTCGCCGCCGTCGATGACGTCCTTGCCGATGCCGCCTTCGAGGATGTCGTTCCCCGGACCTCCGACGAGCACGTCGTTGCCGGCGAGGCCGATGATGAAGTCGTTCCCGGAAAGACCGAAGATCAGGTCATTCGCGGGCGTTCCGTACAGGACGTCGTCCTGATCGGTTCCGTAGATGACGTTCGTGACGCCGAAGCACGCATAGCTCGGCGGGATCTGCCCTACGCCGGGAGCCGCGGCGGGCTGGTCCGCCCCCCCGATGGCGGCGAACAGAGCGCTCACAAGCGCTCCGGGGTCGTCTACGCTCCAGTAGCTTCCGCACGTTTCGAGAGCCATCGCACGGAGCGTCTCGCTCGCGTCGGCCTCCATGTCGAGTCCGACCACATGCAGGCAGATCTCCGGCGAGAGCGTCGCGATCATCTTTGCCACAGCGAGGTGCTGCTCGCCGCAGTTTCCTTCCCCGTCGCTGATGAGGACGATCGATCCCCCGTTGCCGCGCGCGACGAGCGCGTTGGCGGCCGTCGTGAGGGCGTCCGCGAGAGGCGTCTTCCCCTGCGGGGTCACCTGGTTCACCGCGGCCGACATCTGGCTTCCTACGGCGCGGGTGAACGGCGCAATCGGGAACATGAGTTCGATGTCCTGACAGCTCTCGACCTGGTTCTGGTAGTTGATGCGGTGCCCGAAGACGAGCAGGCCGACATTCCCCTCCGCCGGCATGGCGGCGAGGATCTCGGCGAGCGCCGAGCGAGCCGCCTCGATTCGGGTGACAGCACCGAACGGCTTGTTCATGCTGTTCGACGCGTCAAGGATCAGAACTAGGTCCTGCGGTACAGCGCTGGCCGCGGCTGCGGAGAGCAGCCCGAGAGCAAGCACAGCCAGCAAGATCGTCTTGATCTTCATTCGTGCCTCCTTATCAGTGGACCCAACTTCCGTGGAGATTCTAGCGGATCGACAAGGCGGAATCTGTGATCTGGATTACAGTTTCGTAACCTGCGGAGGCGTCCTGGCCTCCAAAACCTCGAGCAGCTCACGGCGGCGACCTGTCGGGATCAGAACGTGCAGTTCCGAGCGCTGTACCCGACCGCAGCCAAGAACCAGCCCGTCGTAGGCCACGGCGACGTAGGAGTCTGGATGATCGACCTCGATCCGTCGCCCGAGGAGGAGCTTGCGCAGCGTTTCGAGATCGACCTCGATCCGCGCGGCGCGAATCCGGTCCGCAAGAGCCATGAGGAATGTGCTCGTCGGCTTGACCCCGTCAGGCATCCGCCGCAGGGCCCGGAGGCCCGGAGGGCGTCGGGTGCGCACCCGACGCGGGGGATCCTGGGAAGAGGCCCAGATCTCCCCGTCCTTCTCCGTGGCACGAAGCTCCACGAGGGCGTCCTCGGGAACGCCGAAGACGCGTCCGTAGACCGCGAGCAGCATGCCCGAGGCCGACGGCGTCCGCTCGGCCGCGCTAGGCGACCCGTTCGATTCGGGCAACGAACCCTCCTCCGCTGTCCAGGTGATGGGGGTAGATGCGCAGACAGCCGGCGACCTCCTTCGGGTAGCGGACGCCATCCCACGCCGTCACGGCGCACGCGTGCGGGAACGGCACCGACAGCGGGAGAATCCGTGCCTGACGGCGCTCGAGCAGGTGTGCGACGATCGCTTCGTTCTCCTCGGGAGCGAACGTGCAGGTCGAATACACCAGCCACCCGCCGACCCGGAGAAGGTCGAAGCCGCGCAGGATCAGCATCGCCTGGATTCCGGCAAGGCGGCGGATGGCCGGCGCGGAGGCGCCGGCTTGAAGCGACGGCTCCTTCCGGAGCGTCCCCTCCGCACTGCACGGCGCGTCCACCAAGACGCGGTCGAACCCGTCCCCGAGAGGGAAGTCCTGGCCCCGGTACTCCGCGACCGTGGTGTTCCACGCCCCAATGCGGTTCACGTTGGCCAGGAGAGCCTGCTGGCGGCGGCCGTTCGGCTCGTTTGCGATGAGACACCCGCGGTTCTCCATCCGCGCGGCGATGTCGGTCGTCTTCCCTCCCGGGGCGGCGCACAGGTCGAGAACGAGTTCGCCGGGCCGCGGGTCGAGGGCGGCCACCGGGACGCTCTGGACGATCTCCTGCAGGTAGTAGAGCCCAGCCCAGTGCTCGACCGTCGCGCCAACGGGCTGGGTTGTGCGGAAGTAGGTCGGCTCCCAATCGAACCGTCCGAGAGGAATCCCTTGGTTTTCCAGGCGGGCGCGCAGCTCCTCGGGGCGAATCCGCAGGGTGTTCACGCGCAGGTCGACAGCGAGAGGACGACGGCACGCTGCGAGAAACTCGTCCCACTCGGGGATGATGTCTCGATACCGATCGAGGCCCACGGGGATCGAAGACGTCATCGCACCGCTCGCGACGCGCCGACGGCGACGAGCATGGCCGGGTGCAGGGGGCCGTTGGACGCGAGAATCCCATGGGTAGGGTCGAGCATCCGGCGCCCTCCGAGGTCGGTGACCTTCCCGCCGGCTTCCGTCACGAGCAGCCGCCCCGCGGCGACGTCCCAGTCGTGAAGGGACAAGTACCACGTGGCATCGAAGCGCCCGGCGGCGACATACGCGAGGTCGAGGGCCGCCGAGCCGGTCACCCGCAGCGAGC